>NZ_CAXTAZ010000040.1:0-47173 GCF_964242715.1 uncultured Enterovirga sp. | reverse complement strand
ACGGCCCGACGCCCCGGCAGAAGAGCGGCCGGATATAGGCCGGCACGAAGCCCGGAACATCGAAGGCGTCCGCGAGGCCCTCCTCCTTCGCCATCTGCCGGATGTTGTTGCCGTAATCGAGCGTCGGCACCCCGGCGCGGTGGAAGGCGAGCATCGCCCGCACCTGCTCGACCATCGAGGCTCGCGCCGCCGCCGCGACCGCCTTCGGGTCGCGCTCGCGCCGCTCCTCCCATTCGGCGAGGGTCCAACCGGCCGGCAGGTAGCCGTTGACGGGATCGTGGGCGGAGGTCTGGTCGGTGACGACGTCCGGCCTCACGCCGCGCCGGACGAGTTCCGGAAACACCTCTGCCGCATTGCCGAGCAGCCCGACCGAGACCGGACGCCCGTCCCGCCGCGCCGCCTCCATCATGGCCAGCGCCTCGTCGAGGCTCGCCGCCTGCCTGTCGAGATAGCCGGTCGCGAGCCGCATCTCGATCCGGGAGGGCTGGCACTCGATCGCCAAGAGCGAGGCCCCGGCCATGGTGGCCGCGAGCGGCTGCGCCCCGCCCATCCCGCCGAGCCCGCCGGTCAGGATCCAACGGCCCGTGAGCGAGCCGCCGTAATGCTGCCGCCCGACCTCCCCGAACGTCTCGTAGGTGCCCTGAACGATGCCTTGGCTGCCGATATAGATCCAGGACCCGGCCGTCATCTGGCCGTACATCATCAGCCCGCGCCGATCGAGCTCGTGGAACTGCTCCCAGTTCGCCCAATGCGGCACGAGGTTCGAATTCGCGAGCAGCACCCGCGGCGCGTCCGCGTGGGTGCGGAACACGCCGACGGGCTTGCCGGATTGCACGAGCAGCGTCTCGTCCTCGCCGAGCCGCTTGAGGGCCGTCACGATGCGGTCGTAGCTCTCCCAATCCCGCGCCGCCCGCCCGATCCCGCCATAGACGACGAGCTCATGCGGCCGCTCCGCCACCTCCGGATCGAGATTGTTCATCAGCATCCGGAGCGGCGCCTCCGTCGCCCAGGACCGGGCGGAGAGGTCGAGGCCGCGGGGGGCGCGGATCGTGCGCGTGTTGTCGAGGCGAGGGGGCATGGCAGCAAGATGCGTAATCGAACTTAGCACGAGGCGACTGAGACGGTATAATCCACACCTAACCCGCCCGACAGGCGACTTATCTCTAAGCGGGCAGAGCGATGGAGCCGCCATGACAGAACTGCCACGGCCGATTGCGATAGACTCCCTTCTCGGACTTCCTAAGGAGCGAAAGCTAGTTGCAGTAGTTTCCTGCGGTCGGCAGAAATCACAAGCCGCTGATCAGGCTCAATATCTATATACATCCAGCCTTTTTAGAAACAATCTTCTTCTGGCGAGGGAGTTATCCGCAAAACAGTTCATAATGTCCGCGCACCACGGCCTGTTGTTGCCTAATCAAGTGATCGAACCCTACGATGTAGCGCTTTCGAACCTGCCGCTAGAGGCCCGCATCGAATGGGGCGAGCGGGTTGCGGCACAACTAATCCAGAGAACGGAGGGTAGGATCATCGTCTCACTCGCCGGCATGGGTTACAACCGATTCATAGATCCTGCCCTCCATGCCTGCGGTCGAGAATTAATTTCGCCATTTTCCGGACTCGGACTAGGCCGTAGGCAGGCATTCGCCAAGCGATTGACGAGGATCTATAGGCGGTTCGCGGCCGCAAAAACTTGTATGCTGCCCTGCGACAGGCTGACCGCAACGGAAATAGGTTGCCTCTTCGAGCATATCTAAATCAGGTATCCCTACCGGCGCGCGGAGTATACATCTTCATGGATCCCGACGAGCCTAGTCTCGTCGATCCGTCTCAGCCCCGCGTAGTTCGAATTGGAACTCACGCCGTTTCGCTCGGCTCAAAATCATCATTACGAAGCCGGTTAAGGACGCACTTAGGGAAAGCCGACCTTGGCGGCTCCCACCGGTCATCAGTGTTTCGCCTGCACGTCGGTGCAGCTAAGCTCAACTCGCCTGAATTTCTAGGTCAACTTGCATCCTGGGGCTCCGGATCCACCGCCGTCGTTGATGTCCGGGACGCTGAGCGTAAGCATGAGACTGTAGTCTCGACTTATATAAGTCGGCTGTTAGTGTCCGTGGTTGAGGTCAGTGATGACCCATCCTCTACCAGCTTGAGATCGATCATGGAGCGTGCTCTTATCTCGCTGTTCACAGAGAACGGGGATCTCCTGGAGGGCCCTTCGCCGCTCTGGTTAGGGAGCCGGTCAGGGAAGCCCGAGATCAAGTGCTCAGGTCTATGGAACATACAGCATTTTGGAGCTGAGTGGAACGAGAGCGCGTTGCGCATGGTCATTAATAAGCTTGAGCAATCCTCCGCAGCTGGCCGAAAAATTGTAGGTAAGCTATGACAACGCCAAGGTTTCTACATACCGATCTTGATAACTTAGCTAATATTGCTCGACGAGAGCCTCTTTTCTTGAGGCACCTCGGCCACATGCGCCAAAGGCTTGATGATACACACCTTGGGTTTGTTCTAGGAGCCGGCGTATCGGAACAAGCTCATGTGCCAATGTGGGGCGAGCTGATCCAGCGTCTCTACTGCCATTACGGAACCGACGGTCCTCCTGATAGCTATAAGAAGAATACTCAGCCCGCTACTCTCGTAGCGCAATTCATCTTTAACAGGTTCTTTCGTCAGCAGAAGCAGCAGGATCATCTTAAGGGATTCAACAAGCCACACATCGTGCAGATTGCCATTAAGAATGAGTGGTACAAGCATATTCATGAAGCTATTTATCGGGATGTGCAATCCCTACAGGTCGTTCGAGAGGAGCATCCTTACTTAGTTGAGTTAGCTCGGCTGGTTTATAGCTCGGCGTTTTGTCTGACACTGAATTTTGACGACATCTTGGACAGGATTGCTCAAGAGGCACACATTCCTGGATTGGATCGTCAGAAGCCGAACGTAATTTGGAAGCCGCCGATTGCTGATCGGCCAAATGCTTGCGTCATTTATCACGTAAACGGCTTTCTTCCTTAGCGAATGGGCGCCCGCCGAAGTGAGAACATCGTACTAACCGAAGACTCGTTTGCGTCCTTAATGGCTTCACCGAATTTGATTGAGACAGAATACATAATGAGCAGGGTAGTTTCGAATACTATGATGGTTGTAGGAGCTTCATTTAACGATCCATCCCTTAGAAACCTTTTCTATGCTGCAGCAAGGCGAAATCCGTCAGCGTTCCATTATTGTCTACAGCACGATGAAAGCGTCACTGGGGAGAATGTAAGTTCAGACGAGCGGGAGGACAGGCGCTCGCTAAATCGAGATATGTATAACATTATAACATACTTCACCTCCAAGTCTGAGATCGCCTCAATCGTGCGATCACTTGCGCTCGCTCCCGACGATTTTCAACAAAGGGTTCGCCAGGCCGCCGATCAGGCCGGACGTCCAAACGATCACGTCTCAAGATTCTATGTTGTTGGTTCTGTGAGCAGCGGAAAATCCTCCCTTGTTGAGCGGCTAAGGGCGTTCAAGACCTTTGAAGAGTGGCCCGAACCTCCGCTCGAGTTGATGTTTAAGGATCCAAAAACTCTGGGTAACGAGGAAGAAAAGCAGGTCGACGGATGGGTATTGCGTCAGTTGGCTAAGAAAAACGAGTCAATGAGGTCGGCGAGTTACGGAATATACATCATGGACCGCGCTCCTTTGGATTTGTTCGCGTTTTCGAAGCAGCCCAGCGACAACGTTAAAAAGGCCCGGGAATTAAAAGTCCTAATCAAAGAATCCGGCATCGAAAGCGGACAAATTATTTTTCTGAGGGCAGACAAGGAGACGCTCTTTGAGCGACAAGTTCGTCGCGGTCGAGGACCCGAGTGGCTGAAGGCCGCAGCGTACAATGCAGAGGAACTTCAAAAGCAGGCCGATAAACTGCACAAGATTTACAATAATGAGAAGGTTCTAGATACGACGGCGGAAACGATGGAAGATGTTGCGCGCGCGGCCGCGGAAATCATCCTGTTCGGTGAGTTCGAGCCGTCGAATTTGGAGGCTCGGCGGGCCTCGATTGAGACAGGCGAAGTCATCGATGCGTAAGTCTATTTACCTTGCGGCCCCCCTGTTCTCAATGGCAGAGAGAACTTTTAATGGAGAGCTTGCTTTGCGGCTGGAGGAGAACGCAGATGTATTTTTGCCTCAGCGGGACGGCAGGTTGATTATTGACCTTCTCGACGAAGGTTTTGATGTAGAACAGGCTAAAAGGTTAATTTTTGAAAGAGATGTGGATGCCCTGCAGCGATCAGATATCGTTTTGGGGGTATTGGATGGCCGTGTAATAGACGAGGGTGTCGCGGTAGAGCTGGCTTTAGGCTACGCGTTTAAGAAGATCTGCTGGGGACTGAAGACCGATTTCCGCTCTCTTTGTTGGTTTGGCGATAACCCAATGGTCGAGGTTCTTATCGGAAGGCGCTTTGAGACAGTGGATGCCGTCGTGGTTGCCGTTCAGTCTGCCCGCTGGGCGGAAGCCTGAGAGCGCGGCCGAAAGCGCACATCGCGCCTTGACACTTACCCGTACTAGGAATATAACCCGCGCATCCGATCCGCCGAGGGACGCTCTCATGAGGCGTCGTGGAAGTGGGATCGGGTGCGGCGCCTGCGGGCGGGGTTCGCGGCCCCGCACTCGGGACGCCGGGTCCAACTGTCCCCCCGACACTACGGTCGGGTCAACGGAGCGTTGTTAAGTACGTGGACGGGCCTAGCCTTGGGCCACGTGGCGAAGCGCAGAGGACCCGGAGCGAAATCGCTGCCCGGCGGGGTGCCGAGAGGCTCTCCAAAACAATCAAAGATCGAGCGTCCGGCATCCCGCCGCCCCTCGACTGAATTGCGGGAGGCCCGCGCGGCCTTCGGCTGTTTGAACCATCGTTCGGCCCGACCCGGATCCCCGGGCGGGATGACGCGTGGGAGTTGGCCGTGCCCTCGCTGGGAGGGCTATCGCATTTGGGAAAACCGGCCCGGCGCATGCGATAACCCTGACGCGAGGGGGAGGGGAGACGGGGCGCGCAGGTGTCGAAGGTCAGCGTCCCCGAAAAACACGCGCGAAAAGGGGGTTGAAGCCGAGGCGGTAGACGAGTTCGGCCGGGCGTTCGATCTCCCAGATCGCGAGGTCGCACAACTTGCCGGGCTCGAGCGTGCCGACCTGGGCAAGGCGGCCGAGAGCGCGGGCGGCCTCGCGGGTGGTGCCGGCGAGGATCTCGTCGATCGTGAGCCGGAACAGGGTCGCGGCCATGTTCATGGCGAGGAGGGGGGAGGTGAGCGGCGAGGAGCCCGGATTGCAATCGGTCGCGATCGCCATGCGGACGCCGTGGCGGCGGAAGGCCTCGACCGGCGGGGCCCGGGTCTCGCGGAGGGTGTAGAAGGCGCCCGGCAGCAGCAATGCGACGGTGCCGGCCTTCGCCATCGCGGCCGCGCCCAGCTCGCTCGCATATTCGAGATGGTCGGCCGAGAGCGCGCCGAACCGGGCCGCGAGCGCGGCGCCGCCCGTGTCCGAGAGCTGGTCGGCATGGAGCTTGATGGGCACGCCCGCCGCGCGCGCCGCCTCGAAGACCCGGGCCGTCTCCTCGGGCGAAAAGGCGATGCCCTCGCAGAAGGTGTCGACCGCGTCGGCGAGCCCGGCGAGACGCGGGATGGTGGCGCAGACCTCGTCGAGGTAGGCGGCGCGGTCGGTCTCGGGCGGGACGGCGTGGGCGCCGAGATAGCTCGTCGCGACCGCGACCGGCCGCTCCCGGCCGAGGCGGCGCGCGGCGCGCAGCATGCGGGTTTCGGTTGCGGGCTCGAGGCCGTAGCCGGATTTGATCTCGACCGTCGTGACGCCCTCGGCGATGAGGCGGTCGAGCCGGGGGAGGGCGGTCCGGACGAGGTCGTCCTCGCTCGCGGCGCGGGTCGCCCGGACGGTCGACAGGATGCCGCCGCCGGCGCGCGCGATCTCCTCGTAGGAGGCGCCGGCGAGCCGGAGCTCGAATTCCTGCGCCCGGTCGCCGGCATGGACGAGATGGGTGTGCGCATCGACGAGGCCGGGCGTCACCCAGCGGCCGTCGAGGTCGATTCGGGTCTCGGCGTCCCAGCCGGTCGGGAGGTCGCGCTCCGGCCCCGCAAAGGCGATGCGCCCGTCACGGCAGGCGACGGCGCCCCGCTCGACGATACCGAGGCCGGGCAGGCTCTCGGCCAGCGTGGCGAGGCGCGCGCCGCGCCAGACCGTGTCGAAGCGCATGCGGGCCGAGCGCCGCGCGTCAGGTCCCGTGGGGGGTCAGGACATGGATGACGCGGCTCGCGAGCAGGTCCTTCGTCTTGGCGCCGTAGGCCGCCATGTGCGGCGCGGCGGCATGGGCCTTGAGCGCGTCCATGCTCTCCCATTTCTCCACGACGGCGAAGCTGTCAGGCCCGATCTCGGCCTGGACGGGCCCGAACCCCTCCGCATCGATCGTCGGCACGTATTCGACGCAGCCCTGCTCGGCATGAACCGCCGGCATGTTGGCGTGGAAGAGTTCGAGGACCTGGTCCCGCAGACCGGGCTTCGCGGTGATGATGGCGATCACGTGGATCAAGGGCGCTCTCCCGAATGTCGGCTCTTCGGCCTCAGGCCTTCTGTCCGGCCGCGAGCCTCAGTGCCGCATTGATCCGGTCCTGCCAACCCGCACCCTCCGCCTGGAAGAAGTCGAGCACGTCGCGGTCGATCCGGAGCGTCACCTGTTCCTTGGCGCCCGGGATGGCTGCCGCCGCCGCTTTCGCCGGCGACGGTTCCGCGGGCTTGTCGGTCGCGGCCTTGAAGGCGGCCTCCGCCCGCGCCCACGGGTCGGTGCCTCCGCGCCGGTGGCGATCGTTCATCATGGTCGTGCGCTCATCGGAACGGCATCTCCTGCGGAAGCGGGATCAGGTCTCGGGTCGGCCGGCCGACGCAGGCGGGTCGGCTCTCGGCAGGCAGCGCCGGACGATCCGGCCTCGGCCATGCGGCGCCGCGCGCGACGTCTGTCCCTGATCCGACAGGCCTGTCTTCCCTGGCGGACATTGTCAAGCAACCGCTCAGCGACGGAACAGGCCCTCGCAGGCAGCCGCGATCGAGAGGAGCCGCTCGTCCTGCCCGCTGCGCGCCGTGAGCATGAAGCCTGCCGGGCGCGGCGTCCCGGCCATCGGCAGCGTGATGGAGCAGAGGTCGAAGAGATTCCCGACCGCCGTGTTGCGGAGCATCAGCATGTTGGCCGCGTGATACGCATCCTCGTCGGCGAGAAGGGGCGCGATCGCCGGGGCGGTGGTCGCCGTGGCCGGACACGCGAACGCGTCCACGCTCGCGAGCCTCCGGTCCATCGCGGCGATCAACTCGACGCGCCGTTGCATCGTCCGGAGATAGGCCGCGGCCGGGATTTCCGCGCCGCGCAGGATCCGGCTCCGGACGCGCGGGTCGTAATCCCCCGCAGCCGCGTGGAGGAGGGAGACGTGGACCGCCGCGGCTTCGATCGCCGCGATCGAGGCGCCCGGCAGCGCTGCCGACATCGCCTCCAGAAGGTCGTCGATCGCGAGCGCAACGACGTGCGCGCCTGCCCGGGAGAGCGTTTCGAGCGAGCGCTCGAAGGCCTCGGTCACGACCGGTTCCGTGTCGCCGAAGAGAAGCCCGCGCGGGACCCCGATGCGGAGACCGGCGACCTGACACGGTTCGAGCGGCTGCGGCTCCGCACCGGCCATCACGGCATCCGCGGATGCACATTCGGCCACGGTTCGGGCCAGGGGCCCGATGGAATCGAGACTGGGTGAGAGGGGATAGGCGCCGTCGAGCGGCACGCGCCGGGCGGTCGGCTTGAAGCCGACGACCCCGTTCAGCGCGGCCGGGATGCGGACGGAGCCGCCCGTGTCGCTGCCGATCGCGATCTCGCTCGAACCCAGCGCGACGGAAACGCCGGCACCCGAAGAGGATCCGCCCGGGATGAGGGCCGGGTCGACGGCGTTGCCGGGCGTTCCGGTGTGAGGGTTCAGGCCAAGGCCTGAGAAGGCGAATTCCACCATGTTGGTGCGGCCGATGACGACTGCCCCCGCCCGTCGAAGGCGACGCAGCACCGCCGCATCGGTGTCGGCCGGTGGCGAGCCTCGAAGCGCCTGCGAGCCGGCGAGCGTGACCTCGCCTGCGACATCGAACAGGTCCTTGATCGAAACGATCGCGCCGTCGAGCGGACCGAGGCTGATGCCGGCGCGCCGGCGCGCGTCCGCCGCGGCGGCCGCATCGCGGGCCGCCTCCGGGTAGAGCCGCGTGAACACGTGGTCGCGCTGCGTGGCGCGCTCGAATGCCTCCTCCAGCCTCTCGGTGCTCGATCGGGTCATCTGGCGACCTCAGCAGGAGTTCGACGGAGGTGCTTGGAGCCACGCATTGGCCGTGCAACCGACGAGCAGAGACGATCAGGAAGCTTCGGAGGACGGGTCAACGGGACGGTCTGGCTGGGGGACGAGGATTCGAACCTCGACTAGAGGAGTCAGAGTCCACTGTTCTACCGTTAAACTATCCCCCAACGACCCGCCTGCGGGCGGACCAGCGGATTTCGTCCGCGAGACCGCCACATAAGATGGCTCCGTCGGGCGGTCAATCATCGCGCGGCTTCCAGAATCGTCAGGACGGCGCGATTCAGCGCGCCATTCCGGCGTGCAAGATCGTCGATGACGTCGAAATGGTTTCGGCCCGGGACGGAGAGGATGGCGGGTCGAAGGTCGCTCCAGGCGGCCCTCATCGCGGCGGACTGGTCGTGGAAGGCCGCCGTCTCGTCGCCCCCGATCGCGAAAACGGCGCCTCCTCGCGACAGCCAGGGGCGGGTGTCCAGGCTGAGCTGGGCCGCGCTCTCGGCATTCAGACCGATCGCCTCGTTCATGCTGGTCGGGATGAGGGGCGCGAGCGAGAACACGCCCGAGATCGGGACGATGCCTGCGATCGGTTCCGGCGGGAGTCCAAGTTCGGCCCAGTCCGTCGCGAGATGGACCGCGGCCAGGTATCCCCCCGCCGAATGTCCCGTGACCACGATGCGTTCGCGCTCGGGCGGGAGCAGCACCTCCCGATGAAGGTGCGCGAAGGCTCGCCGGGTTGCCTCGACGATGCGAGACAACGGGACGTCCGGGCAGAGCGGGTAATTGAGGATGACGACGGAGAGGCCCTGGCCGAGGAAGGCGTCCGCCACCCAGGACATGTCGTCCTTCGAGAAGGCCCGCCAATACCCGCCGTGGATGAACAGCACGGTTCCACGCGGCTCGCTCGCCCGGAACAGGTCCAGCACCTCGCGCGGGTGGTCGCCGTAGCGGAGATCCGCGATCGGTGGATGACGTGCCCGCGTCCTGGCGGACCGGGCAGGCCATTGGCCGAAGATGTCGGCTGCGTCTGGCACGGCGAGGCGGGGGTTGTAGGCGCGTTCCGCCTTCACAGCGCTCGTCGGAAATCTCGGTCCGGTCATCACATTACCGTTCGCGGGCCATGGGATCGCGCCGCACGGGGCAGCGGATCTTAAGCGTTGCCATTGCGGGACGAAGCTGTGCCCGCAAAGGCACACAGGAACGCCAGTCCAGCTGTTAGGTGAAGTGATCATCCTTCGCGCAAATCGAAACTGATTCTATGACAACACGACGCGCCATTCTCGCTGCCATGGTCGGGGCTCCCGTTGCCGCATGTCAGAACATGCGCTCGGCCGAACTCAACCCGGCAAACCCGAGCGATGCCGATTTTGCGCGCTGGTATATCGGCTCGGTGCGGGACGAGCCCTACGACATGCCGCTCGTCGACCGGTCGCTGATGGATCCGGATCTCGCGCCCAGGATCGTGGCCTATTCGGGCGGACAGCGCGCCGGCAACGTCGTCGTCGATATCGACGAGCGCCGCCTCTACCTCGTCCAGGGCGACGGGACTGCGAAACGCTACGGCGTCGGCGTCGGCAAGCAAGGCTTTTCCTGGCGCGGCACGGCCTTTATCGGCCGCAAGGCGAAGTGGCCGAACTGGTCGCCCACATCCGTGATGGTGAGGATCAATCCGAAGCTGGTCCGATATGCCGCCGGCGGGCTCGAAAATCCGTTGGGTGCCCGCGCCATGTACCTGCACCAGGGCAGCCGCGACACCCTCTTCCGCATCCACGGCACGAACGAGCCGTGGTCCATCGGCAAGCAGGTCTCGTCCGGCTGTATCCGGCTGCTGAACGAGGATGTCGTCGATCTCTACGAGCGGGTTCCCGCGGGTGCGACGGTGTATGTGCGCCGGAGCGGACGCACGAGCGCCTGAGGAGGCGTCGTCGCCGCGCCTGCGCCGGGCGGAGTTTCCGACGAGTGTCTTGCTGTGTGCGTCGCTCCGACATCTCCGGCGGCGGTGCACAGGTAATCGTCGTTGCGGCAGGTGCGCGGCAAACGGAGATATGGCCGGCAGCGACTAAGGTGAGCGTCGGGCGAATGTTGCTGCCGGTCAGGGCGCACTGTCCCGCCTATGCCGACCATTGCCTGCCGAGAGGGTCGAGGGCGATCGAGACGTCCGCCAGCCTCGCATTTCATGAGGACGCGCCACCGATATCGTCTTGAAGGAGCAAGGCTCCTGCCTATATCGGGTTCAGCGCGGTGGCGTCGCGTTCTCGCAACCGTGAGAACGACGCGCGCTTCCAATCTTGAACAATGCCATGGGCCGTGCCGCCTTCCAGGGGCTCGGCGGTCTGCTTGAAGGATGAGGGATCCCGACCATGGGTAAAGTTATTGGTATCGACCTCGGCACCACCAATTCGTGCGTCGCGGTCATGGAAGGCTCGACTCCGAAGGTGATCGAGAATCAGGAGGGGGCCCGCACCACTCCGTCCATCGTTGCTTTCACGGACGACGGCGAGCGGCTCGTCGGCCAGCCGGCCAAGCGCCAGGCGGTCACCAATCCCGAGCGCACCTTCTTCGCCATCAAGCGCCTGATCGGCCGGCCGATCGACGATCCGATGACGCAGAAGGACAAGGGTCTCGTCCCCTACAAGATCGTGAAGGGCGCGAATAACGATGCCTGGGTCGAAGCCGACGGGAAGAGCTATTCCCCGTCGCAGATCTCGGCGTTCACGCTGCAGAAGATGAAGGAGACGGCCGAGGCCTATCTCGGCACCGGCGTGACCCAGGCGGTCATCACTGTCCCGGCCTATTTCAACGACGCCCAGCGCCAGGCTACCAAGGATGCCGGCAAGATCGCTGGGCTCGAGGTGCTGCGCATCATCAACGAACCGACGGCGGCAGCGCTCGCCTACGGGCTCGACAAGAAGAATACCGGCACGATCGCGGTCTACGACCTCGGCGGCGGCACGTTCGACGTCTCGATCCTCGAGATCGGCGACGGCGTGTTCGAGGTGAAGTCGACCAACGGCGACACCTTCCTGGGTGGTGAGGATTTCGACAACCGCGTCGTCGAATACCTGGCCTCCGAATTCAAGCGCGAGCAGGGCATTGACCTGAAGAAGGATAAGCTCGCTCTCCAGCGCCTGAAGGAGGCGGCTGAGAAGGCGAAAATCGAATTGTCCTCGGCGGCCCAGACCGAGATCAACCTGCCCTACATCACGGCGGATGCGAGCGGCCCGAAGCATCTGGCGCTGAAGCTGTCGCGCGCCAAGTTCGAGTCGCTCGTCGACGACTTGATCCAGAAGACGATCGAGCCCTGCCGGAAGGCGATCAAGGATGCGGGCTTGTCGGCGGCCGAGATCGACGAGGTCGTTCTCGTCGGCGGTATGACCCGCATGCCGAAGGTGCAAGAGGTCGTGAAGGCCTTCTTCGGCAAGGAGCCCCACAAGGGCGTGAATCCGGACGAGGTCGTGGCGATCGGCGCCGCTATCCAGGCCGGCGTGCTTCAGGGCGACGTCAAGGACGTCCTGCTGCTCGACGTGACCCCGCTGTCGCTGGGCATCGAGACGCTGGGCGGGGTCTTCACGCGCCTCATCGATCGCAACACGACGATCCCGACCAAGAAATCCCAGGTCTTCTCGACCGCCGAGGACAACCAGAACGCGGTCACGATCCGGGTCTTCCAGGGCGAGCGCGAGATGGCCGCCGACAACAAGATGCTCGGCCAGTTCGACCTGATGGGTATCCCGCCGTCGCCGCGCGGCATGCCGCAGATCGAGGTGACCTTCGACATCGACGCGAACGGCATCGTCAACGTCCAGGCCAAGGATAAGGCGACCGGCAAGGAGCAGGCGATCCGCATCCAGGCTTCGGGCGGTCTGAGCGACGCCGACATCCAGCGCATGGTCAAGGAGGCCGAGGCGAACGCGGCCGACGACAAGAAGCGGCGCGAGTTGGTCGAGGCCCGCAACCAGGGCGAGGCGCTCATCCACGCGACGGAGAAGTCGGTCGCCGAGCATGGCGCCAAGGTCTCCGAGACGGACAAGTCGGCCATCACCTCGGCGATCGAGGCGCTCCGGACGGCGCTTCCGGGCGAGGATGCCGAGGCCGTGAAGAGCCGCACGAACGACCTCATGCAGGCCTCGATGAAGCTTGGTGAGGCGATGTACGCAGCCTCCCAGGCAGAACCCGAGACCGGGGCTGCCGCTAACGAGCCCGGCCAGCCCGGCGCGAAGAAGGACGACGTCGTCGATGCCGACTTCCAGGAGGTCGACGACAAGAAGAAGCGGGCGTAACGGCTTTCGGAACCACTGCGTCGTCGTCCCCGGGCTCGTCCCGGGGATGTTGCGTTCGGGGCCGGCCATTCGAGTCTGCATGGCCGGGACGAACTGGCCACGATGACGATGATTGCGAGGCCGCCGGCGTATGTTGGAACGCAACGACCACAATAGACTCATGGCGGAGAAGCGCGCGCGTCGGTTGCTTTGGGCTCGTGGTCTGGCCGCGCTTCTGAGTTCATTTTTTTGGGCTGCTCCTTCTGCGGTGAACGGGCAGGAGGCCGCCGTCATCTTGCAAGGCGTCGAGCAGGATCGGCGGCGGTTGGCCGAGCGTGCGACGGGAACATGCGACGACGGCCGGGCCATCAAGGAACTCAGCGTATTGCTTGACAGGTTCTTCGAGCTGCGTTGTGCCCCTGGAGGCCAGCTGCTCGTAGCGAAAGCCTCACATTACGTGAGTATCTGCTTCAGGGAGTGTGGTGGGAGCGTGGTATTCTCGTCGGCTGCCGATCGTCCCTTCAAAACGCCCGGCGTCGGTGAGACGCAGCTGGTTTTCGAGAAAGTGCTGTCATCACCGATCAGTTTAGCCGAACGCAATTCATTGAAGATCGCAGGAAGTTCAGAGCCGTTCGTCATGGCACTCGAGAGGATCTTGAGGAAATCGCTTGCGGACGCGCCCTTTCAAACCATCGAGATTTCGATGTCGAATGGCACCACCGCGAAGTGGGTATGGTTCGAGCTGCCGTCCCAGGCCGATTCGATCGTTGCATATCCTCTGGAGAAGTCAGGCGACCTCGTTCCGATAGGCCTGCAAGTCATGCCAATGAGGGACCTTGAGGCGGCGGCTCGCGCAAACCCGCTGAGAGGTGGGTGATGTCGAAGCGCGACTATTACGAGGTGCTCGGCGTCGCCAAGACAGCCACCGACGTCGAGCTCAAGGCCACCTTCCGCAAGCTCGCCATGAAATGGCATCCGGACAAGAATCCCGGAGATGCTAGCGCGGAGGTCCAGTTCAAGGAGATCAACGAGGCCTACCAGGTTCTGTCCGACCCGCAGAAGCGCGGCGCCTATGACCGGTTCGGCCATGCCGCGTTCCAGAACGGCGGCGGTCCTGGCAGCCCCGGATTCGGCAACGAGTTCGGCGACTTCATGTCGGACATCTTCGACACCTTCTTCGGCGATGCGCGCCAGGGTGGCGGGCGCGGGCCGCGAGGTCCGGGCGGCCGCGAGCGCGGCGCCGACATGCGCTACAATCTCGAGATCAGCCTCGAGGAGGCGTATCGCGGCAAGACGGCTTCGATCACGATCCCGACCTCGGTCACCTGCGAGGTCTGTTCGGGGACCGGCGCCAAGGCGGGCTCGAAGCCGAGGACCTGCCCGACCTGCGGAGGCGCCGGCCGGGTTCGGGCGGCCCAGGGCTTCTTCTCGATCGAGCGTGCCTGCCCGAATTGCCACGGGCGAGGCGAGGTCATCGACGATCCCTGCTCGAATTGCGGGGGAGCGGGCCGGGTCACGCGCGAGCGGACCTTGTCGGTCAACGTTCCGGCCGGCGTCGAGGACGGCACGCGAATCCGGATCGCCGGAGAAGGCGAGGCTGGGCTTCGCGGTGGACCGGCCGGCGATCTCTACATCTTCCTGAACCTCAAGGCGCATCCCTTCTTCCAGCGCGACGGCGCCGACCTTTACTGCCAGGTGCCGATCTCGCTCGTCTCGGCCGCACTCGGCGGGGAATTCACGGTGCCGACGCTCGACGGCACCGATGCCCGTGTAAAGGTCCCGGAAGGTACGCAATCGGGCAAGCAGTTCCGGCTTCGCCAGAAGGGGATGTCGGTGCTACGGTCCCGGGATCTTGGCGACCTCTACATCCAGGTTGCTGTGGAGACGCCGCAGAACCTCACCCGGCGGCAGCGCGAGCTTCTGGCCGAGTTCGAAAAAGAATCGTCCGGCGACACGCATCCGGAAAGCAGTGGGTTTTTTGCGCGAGTCCGCGATTTCTTCGACGGGATCAGTGGATCAAGTCGAGCCTGAGGCGTTTATGGTTGCGGCCCGGCTTGGATTGCCGGGTTGGCGGGGGGCAGGGCTTGCTAGAGTTTTCCGAGAGGTCGCGCTCCCGCGAGCGTATCCGCGGCCGTGGCCGTTTCGAGGCCGAGACACGGTTCTTGCGGTCCTGGTTCGAGCGTCCGCTCGTCACGGGTGCGATTGCCCCCTCGGGGCGGCTTCTGGCGCATACAATGGCATCCTATGTCGACCCGCGCCACCCAGGTCCCGTGGTGGAGCTCGGGCCCGGAACAGGGCCGGTTACCGAGGCGCTGCTGCGCCAGGGAATCGAGCAGGAGCGGCTCGTCCTCGTCGAGTACAATCCGGAATTCTGCCAGTTGCTGAAGCGACGCTTTCCGCGCGCCACCATCGTCCAGGGCGATGCCTATGACGCGGGCGAAGTGCTGGCCGATGTGGTCAGGGAGCCCTGCGCCGGCGTCCTGTCTAGCCTGCCGTTGCTGACGAAGCCGCTCGAGCAGCGTCTGTCTCTTCTCGCCGCCGCGCATTCGATGCTGGCGCCATACGCCCCCTTCGTTCAGTTCACTTACGGTGTGAAGCCGCCGATCCCGGCCCGCTCCAGCACCTATACGGCGACCTCGTCCGAGCGGATCTGGCTGAACTTTCCTCCGGCCCGCGTCTGGGTCTATCGGCAGGGCTAGCGAAGTCGGCCGGGGCTAGGCTGGCCGCTAGGAGGGAGTAGCCGAGATGTCCCGGGGTTATTGGATTGCGCGGGTCGATGTCCACGACCCCGAGAGCTACAAGGACTATACCGCCTCGAACGGGATCGCCTTCGCCAAGTATGGCGGGCGTTTCGTGGTGCGGGGCGGCGCCTTCGAGAACCCCGCCGGTTCGAGCCGCGCCCGGAATGTCGTCATCGAGTTTCCGTCCTATCAGGCCGCGCTCGATTGCTGGACCTCGAACGAGTATCAGGCCGCGAAGGCCAAGCAGCGCGGCGGCGCCGAGATGGACGTCATCATCATCGAGGGCTATTCCGGCCCGCAGCCGGAACAGGCTTAGCTGCTCTCAGGCTTCGAGGGACACATGCCTGGGATGCGGCTCGTCATCGTCGGAGCTGCCGGCCGGATGGGCCGCACGCTCGTGCGCACGGTCGTTGAACACCCGGAGACGCGTCTCGCAGCGGCGCTAGAGCGGCCAGGGTCGCCTGTTCTTGGCGAGGATTCAGGAAGGCTCGCCGGTCTCGGTCCCCTCGGCATCCCGGTCGGGGACGATATCGCCGAGGCACTGTCGGAGGCTGACGGCATCCTCGACTTCACCTCTCCGGCCGCAACCCTCGGCTTCGCGCGCCTCGCTGCGGAGCGGGGGCTCGTGCATGTGATCGGCACGACCGGGCTCGACCAAGCTCACCTCGCATCCCTTCGGGAGTTCGGAGCCCGGGCCCGGATCGTCCAGTCGGGAAACATGTCCATGGGGGTCGTTCTGCTGGCCGGTCTGGTCCGCCGAGCCGCCCGGGCGCTGGGTTCCGGTTGGGATATCGAGATCCTCGAAATGCATCACCGGATGAAGGTCGATGCCCCCTCCGGAACGGCGCTTCTCCTCGGCGAAGCGGCGGCTGCCGGCCGGGGCATTTCGCTATCCGACCACGCCGTCCTCTCGCGCGAAGGGAATACGGGGGCCCGCGAGGACGGCGCGATCGGCTTCGCGGCGCTCCGGGGCGGCACGGTCGTCGGGGAACACAGCGTCATCTTTGCGGGAAACGGCGAGCGCATCGAACTCGCGCACCGCGCGGAGGATCGCAGCATTTTCGCGCGCGGTGCCGTTCAGGCCGCAATCTGGGCGGCGGACCGGCCCGCCGGATTCTACGACATGGAAGACGTGCTCGGGCTGAAAGGCAGCTGAGCGGCGCCATGCAGCGGCTGGAGCTCGGACCGGGCCTCATCCATATTCCCGGTTACTTCGATCCTGCCGAGCAGACCGGCCTCAGGGTCGAGCTCGACGCCGTGATGCGCGAGGCGCCACCGTTTCAACCTCGGATGCCCCGCACGGGCGCGCCTTTCTCCATCCGGATGACGAATTGCGGCGAACTCGGCTGGGTCTCGGACGAACGCGGCTACCGGTACCAGCCGGAACATCCCGAAACCGGCCGGCCATGGCCAGAGATGCCCGACCTGCTGCGCCGCGCCTGGCGCGACCTCTCCGGCTACAGGCAGCCGGCCGAGGCCTGTCTCGTCAACCTCTACGGCGAGGGCGCCCGGATGGGTCTGCACCAGGACCGGGACGAGGCCGATTTCGACGCACCCGTCGTGTCGCTTTCACTCGGCGACACGGCGGTGTTCCGGGTCGGAGGGACGCGGCGCGGCGGCCCGACCCGTTCGCTCCGGCTCGCCTCCGGCGACGCCTTCGTCTTCGGCGGCGAGGCCCGCCTTGTTTTCCATGGCATCGATCGGGTGTTGACCGGCAGCTCGACGGTCCTGCCCGGCGGCGGGCGCATCAACTGCACGCTCCGGCGCGTCACGGCTCCGGCCTCAGGCGCCGGGTGGCGTCACGCTTCCGCCGCCTTTCTCGCGCCTCCATGAGGTCACACCAGCCCCCGAGAGACGATGCTCCGTAGATCCCTTGTTATTTTGACCATTCTGGCCGGCGGTCCGGCTCTTGCCGCCGACCCCGTCTTCCCGCCCGGATCGCGGATCGGGCTCGTGCCGCCAGCCGAGATGGTGCCGTCGCGCGGACTGACCGGTTTCAGGAATCCGCGCAGTGGGGCCGCGATCCTGGCGGTCGAGATGCCGGCGGAGGCCTATGCGAACCTGGCCGCCGGCTTCACGGACGAGGCGCTGAAGGCGCAGGGTTTCGCGATCGCGCGTCGTGACACGCCGGAGATCGGCAACGGCAAGGCAATCCTGATCACCGGGGAGCAGACCGATAACGGCCGCTCCGTGCCGAAGAGCGTTCTGCTGGCGGCCCAGCCTAATATGACCGCGCTCGTCATCGGGCAGTTGCCCCAGGGAGCCCCGGCTTCGGACGTGGCCGCGATCGAGGCGGCTCTCAAGACGGTCGCCTTCCGGGCCCCGCTCGGGATCGAGGAGCAACTGGCTGCGCTGCCCTTCAAGATCGGCGACACCTCGGGCTTCCGTGTCGTCCGGGCCATGGCCGGGAACGCCGTCCTGTTGACCGACGGGCCGAACGATACGATCCGGGAGGCCTCGCAGCCGGTCCTGATCGTCGCGCAGTCCTTCGGACCTGCGCCCGGCCCGGAGCAGCGCGAGGCCTTCGCTCGTTCGGCGCTCGTGTCGAACAACTTCGTCAAGGACGCCGTGCTGGAACGGTCGCAATCGTTCAAGCAGGGCGGCTCGGACTGGCACGAGATCGTCGCGAGGGCCAAAGAGCCCGGCTCCGAGGTGCCGGTCATCGTGATGCAGACGATCCGCTTCGAGCCGGACGGCTACATGCGGACGGTCGGCGTCGTGAAGGCAGACCAGCGGGACGCGGTGCTGCCGCGATTTCGCAGGGTCGTGGACAGCCTCGCCGCCCAGTAGCGGCGAGGCCTGATCGGCTCACCCCTCGCTGTCGGCCTTGCCTTGGGCGTCAGAGCTCGGCGCGGGCCGCTGCCCGCCTTTGGCAACGCCGACGAGCGCCGGGCGAAGCACGCGGTCGCCGATCGCGTATCCGGTCTGTATAACTTGGACGACGGTCCCGTTCGGAACCGTCTCGTTCGCGACCTCGAACATGGCCTGGTGCATGTTCGGATCGAAGCGCGAGCCCTCCGGCTCCAGCCGCTTCACGCCATGCCGCGACAAGGTCGTGAGCAGGTCGCGCTCCGTCAGCTCGATTCCCTCGACGAAGGGCTTCACGGCGTCGTCCACGGCCGGGTCGCCCCGCGGAACGCTTTCGAGCGCCCGCCGGATGTTGTCGGCCACCGTCAGCATGTCGCGCGCGAAACCCGTGACGGCATAGGTGCGGGCGTCGACGGCCTCGCGCTCGGCGCGACGGCGAACATTCTCCATATCGGCCAGAGCTCGCATCAGCCGATCCTTCAGGTCGAGCTTCTCGGCCTCGAGCGCTGCGATCGGGTCCGCAACCGGCTCAACGCCCGCTGCCTCGGGATCCGCGCCGTTTCCGGCCGCCATGGCCTCGCCCGTCGCGCCGTTGCCCGGCGTGTCCTGGTTCATCGTCCTACCCGTTGTGATGCGAAGGTGGTGGCCGTGATATCAGCCTCCGGGCGTGCGGAATCAAGCTGATAGCCCGCTCCGCGAGAGGCCCGTCAGCTCTTTCCGTTCTTTCCGTCGAGGACCGCCGTCAGGCAGCGCCGGATCGCCGCTTGGCGCGAGGGATGCGACACCTTCGTGCCGACGAGGTCGGTTACGTAGAACACATCCGCCGCCTTCTCGCCGAAGGTCGCGACATGCGCCGAGGCGATATTGAGGTTGAGGCGGCCAAGCGCCGTCGTCAGGTCGTAGAGGAGCCCCGGCCGGTCCAGGCCGGTCACCTCGATGACGGTCTGGCGGGACGACAGGTCGTTGTCGATCAACACCTCCGAAGGGACCTCGAACGCCTTCGGAAGCTGGCGTGACGGCCTCCGGTCGGCGACGAGATCGGCGATGCGGATCTCGCTCCTGAGGGCGCGCTCGATCGCGCTCGCGACGCGCTCGGCCCTCCGCACCTCGTCCTCGTCGCGGTCGAAGGCCCGCGAAAGGGAGATCGTATCGAGCGCGAGCCCATCGGCCGAGGTGAAGATCTGAGCATCCACGATGTTTCCGCCGGCGGCCGCGCAGGCGCCGGTGATGATGGCGAGAAGTCGGGGATGATCCGGGGAGACGACGGTCAGCTCGGTCACGGCCCGGAATTCGTCGGTCTCGACCTTCGTCGCGACCGTCTTTCCGGAGTGCTCCATCTCGCGGACGAAGCCGGCATGAGCGAGCTGCCGCTCGTGGACCGTCTTCATCCAATAGGCCGGGTAGAAGCGGGCCGCGTAGGCTCCGAACTCGTCATCGGTCCAGCCGGGCAGGGCTTCCCTGAGGCGCTGCTGCACGACGGCGACGCGGTCGGGCCGGAGACGTTCGGAATTGCCGCCCGTCAGCCAGAGCTCGGTCTCGTGATAGAGCGTGCGCAGGAGTTCGCCCTTCCAGCCGGTCCAGACGCCCGGACCCACGGCCTTGATGTCCGCGATGGTGAGCACGAGCAGCAGCTTCAGCCGCTCGATCGTTTGGACGACCTTCGCAAAGTCCTCGATCGTCTTCGGATCGGACAGGTCGCGGCCCTGGGCGGTCGTCGACATCAGGAGGTGGTACCTGACGAGCCAGGCGGCGGTGTCGGTCTCGGCCGCGTCGAGGCCGAGACGCGGGCCGAGCTTGCGGGCGATCGACGCGCCCTGGATCGAGTGGTCGTCCAATCGACCCTTGGCGATGTCGTGGAGGAACATCGCCACATAGAGGGCCCGCCTGTGCCGGATCCCGTGCACGATCCGGTTCGCCAGCGGATGCTCGCTCTCGACCCGCTGCGCGTCGATCTCCGCCAGGACCCCGATCGCCCGGATCAGGTGCTCGTCCACCGTGTAATGGTGGTACATGTTGAACTGCATCATGGAGACGACACGCCCGAAGTCCGGGATGAATCGCCCCAGGATCCCGGTCTCGTTCATCCGTCGCAAAACTACCTCCGGCGCGTTGCGGGAGGTCAGGATGTCCATGAAGAGGCGGTTCGCCTCCGGGTCGGTGCGCAAGGCCGGGCCGATGCGGCCGAGCGATCGCGAGGCGAGGCGGCTCGCATCCGGGTGGACGGGAAGGTTGTGGCGGTCCGCGAGCCAGAAGAGGCGGATGAAGTTCACCGCGTCGCGTTCGAAGACATCGTCGCGCCGCACGGTGATGCGGTCGTTGTCGATCTGGAAGTCGGGCGAATCGATCTTGCCGCGGCGGCGAAACGATCCGAGCACCCGGTCGAGCATCGGCCGATGCTTGGCGTGGCGGCTCTCGAGGCCCGCGCAGACGACGGCGGTGAGGTCGCCGACCTGCTTCGCCACCGAAAAATAGGTCTTCATGAACCGCTCGACGCCGGAGAGGCCGCTTCGTGCCTCGAAGCCGAGCCGCTGCGACACGAGCCTCTGGGTGTCGAAGGTCAGCCGCTCCTCGGCCCGGCCGGTCGCGAAATGCAGGTGGCAGCGAACTCGCCAGAGGAATTCCTCGCACCGGACGAAGAGCTGTGCCTCTTCCGAGGAGAACAGGCCCGCCTTGACGAGGTCCTCCGGAATCTCGGCGCGATAGACATATCTCGCGATCCAGAACAGCGTGTTGAGGTCGCGGAGGCCGCCCTTGCCGTCCTTAACGTTAGGCTCGACCAGGTAGCGCGACGCACCGGCGCGGCTCACGCGCACGTCCCGCTCCTTCAGCTTGGCATCTACGAAGAGGGCCGCGGACCCTCTCACGACATCCTTGTCGAACCGCCTGCGAAGCTCGTCGAAACGCTCCACGTCGCCGACGACAAAGCGCGATTCGAGGAGCGCCGTCCGGATCGTCATGTCGGCGCGGGCCTCGCGCACGCATTCGTCGATCGTCCGGGTGGCGTGGCCGATCTTCAGCTTCAAGTCCCAGAACACGTAGAGGATCGCCTCGACGGCCGCCTCGCTCTTCGGGCAGCGCGCCTTCGGGAGAAGGAAGAGGAGGTCGACATCCGACCCGGGGGCCATCGTGCCCCGGCCGTAGCCTCCCGTCGCCACGATGGTGAGCCGCTCGGCAGGCGCCGCTCCGTCCGCGGTGTCGGAATTTCGGAGGACGGCTTCGTGGGCCGCCTGGACGAGCCCGTCCATCGTGGCGGAGAGGGCTCTCGCGCAGGCGAGGCCGTCGCGGCTGCGGGTCAGGGCCTTCTCGGCCTGCGCCCGGCCTTCGTCCCAGCGGCGCAAAAGCTCCGGAACGAGACGGGCCCGAAGCGACGTGGGATCTGATTCCCGGGCCAGAGTGGCGGCTGACGACATGAGGCTCGGCTGGATGCTGAGCCGCCCCTCTACCACGCAGGGGAGAGCGTGCCCATCGGACCGCGCCGAAGCCGAGATGCCCGCTCTCGGCTCCGCTCTCCGCGCTCCCCTCTCGACCCGTCGTCGAAACCCGGCCAGAAGGCAGCGAGCGACGAGCCATTGCCGCCGTCGAACCAGGAAGATCCGATATGGATGCGAGCGCCCTCCGCACGATGCAGGCCCCGTTCAAGGACCGGTACCGGTCGGAGCCGGAATCCGCGATCGTCACCCTGAAGGCGGAAGGCACGCTCGAGGAGGGCTCCATCGCCTGCAAGGTGGAGACCGGCCGCGCTCTCGCTGTCGCTGGCCTTCATCCGGCGACGGGCGGCTCGGGCCTGGAGCTCTGCTCGGGCGACATGCTGCTCGAGGCACTCGTCGCCTGTGCCGGGGTGACCCTGAAGGCCGTCGCGACTGCGCTCGGGATCACGCTCAGGGAAGGGCGCGTCCGGGCCGAGGGCGACCTCGATTTCCGCGGCACGCTGGGCGTCGACAAGGCCGCGCCGGTCGGCTTCCGGTCGATCCGCCTTGCCTTCGACCTCGACACGGATGCGGCCCAGACCGAGATCGATCAGCTTCTCAAGCTGACGGAACGGTATTGCGTGGTGTTCCAGACGCTGAACACCCGTCCGGACCTCTCTGTCGCAGTGGCCCGCGTCTGAAAGTGTCGGAGGCTCGCTTGCAATCGCCGGCCGCCGTTTCCAGGTAAGCGGCTCGCGGCGATGTCGGGCTTTTGGCTCGGGCGTGACCGGATCACGTGTGCGGAGCTTGGCGGGTGCAGGCCGTAGAGGACGACATCAGCAGTCCGGCATCTACGTCAGGGCCGCGTCGCGCGCTCTTGCTGCTGAACCCAAAGGCCCGGAGCGGCAGCCAGCCGATCGACGCGGCGCTCGGTATTCTGATCCGCGGCGGCCTCGCGGTCGAGGAACTCTCCTGCCGCAGCCCCGAGGAGATGTCCTCGGCGATCCGAAGTCGGGCGTCCGATCTCCAATGCGTCATCGCGGGCGGCGGCGATGGCACTCTCAACGGGATCGCAGCCGCCTTGGCGGAGACCCGGCTGCCTCTCGGCATTCTCCCCCTCGGAACGGCGAACGATCTCGCCCGGACGCTCGGAATCGGCCCGGCCCTGCCCGCCGCGGCCCAAGTCATCGTCGACGGAGCCATACGGGATATCGATCTCGGCGAGGTCAACGGCCACCTGTTCTTCAATGTCGCTTCGATCGGCTTCTCGGCGGAACTCGCGAGCGAGCTGACCGCCGAAGCGAAGCGGCGCTGGGGTACCCTCGGATATGCCCTCGCTGGCGCCAAGCTTCTCGCCCGCACCCGACCCTTCACCGCCTTCATCGAACATGACGGCCGCACGGAGAAGGTGAAGACCGTGCAGATTTCGGTCGGCAACGGCCGCCATTACGGCGGCGGCATGACCGTCGACGAAACCGCCGAGCCGGACGACGGCAAGCTGCATCTCTACTCGCTCGAAGTCGGGCATTGGTCGCGCCTCGTGACCCTCGTGCCTGCGCTGCGACGCGGAACGCACGGAGCCGCCACGGACGTGCGGGCCTTCACGACGCCCGCCGTCACCATCCGGACCAGGCGCTCGCGATCGGTCAACACCGACGGCGAGCTCACCACAGCCACCCCCGCCGTCTTTCGGGTCATTCCGAAAGCCGTGCGGATATTCGCACCACCTCATCCCCGGAACCCAACGACCTGACCATGGACAGCATCATCACCCTCATGGGCCAGCCCGGAGCCTGGGCTGCGCTGGCTACGCTGATCGTGATGGAGGTCGTGCTCGGCATCGACAACCTGATCTTCCTGTCGATCCTCACGAACAAGCTTCCGGAAGCGCAGCGGAAGTCGGCCCGGATGGTCGGATTGACGCTCGCGCTCGTCATGCGGCTCGCGCTCTTGGCGACCATCTCCTACATCGTCGCCCTGACCGCACCGGTCTTCACGGTTCTCGGTAACGGGTTCTCCTGGCGCGACTTGATCCTGATCGCCGGCGGCCTGTTTCTTGTCTGGAAGGCCACCCGTGAGATCCACGAGGCGGTGGACCCTGCCGAAGTCCATGAGAAGGACAGGGTCGTATCGACCTACGCGTCCGCGATCGTCCAGATCATCATCCTCGACCTCGTCTTCTCCGTCGATTCGATCATCACCGCAGTCGGCATGACGGACCATCTGCCGATCATGGTCGTCGCCGTCGTCGTGGCCGTCATCGTGATGGCCGTCGCCGCGGGGCCGCTCGCGACCTTCATCAAGGCCAATCCGACGATCGTCATGCTGGCCCTCGGCTTCCTCTTGATGATCGGGATGACCCTCATCGCGGACGGCTTCGGCTATCACGTGCCGAAGGGCTACATCTACGCGGCCATGACCTTCTCGGCGCTGGTCGAGGGTCTCAACATGCTCTCGCGGCGGGCAAAGTCCAAGGAGCGGAAACGCCTTGCCGGCGACTCAGAGGTCGAGGCGCAGGCCGTTGGCGGGGTCGAACAGGTGCGTTGAGCCGGGGTCGACCGTGAGGCCCAGCATCCCGGCTTCGGGCGCGATGCCGGTCGGAACCTGAACCGCGAGGGCCGCCTCGCCGACGCGGCCGTGGATCAGCTGCGTCGCACCGAGTTCTTCCACGAATTCGACTTCCATCAGGATCTGCTCCGATCCGGGAGCAGCCACTCGCAGATTTTCCGGCCTGATCCCAACCTCCACGGCGCTGCCGGGACATGTCGCGCCGCGCGCCACGTCCCAGGGGAGGGTGCGGCCGCCGATCACGAGTTCTCCGGGCTGTCCGAGGCGTCCGGGCACGAAATTCATCGCAGGCGAACCGAGAAATCCGGCGACGAAACGCGTGCGGGGCCGCCGGTAGAGTTCGATCGGCGTGCCGATCTGCTCCACATGGCCGGCATTCATCACGACGAGAAGGTCGGAGAGGGTCATCGCCTCGATCTGGTCGTGCGTGACATAGATCGAGGTGACGCCAAGCGCGCGCTGCAGCCGCTTGATCTCGACCCGCATCTGGACGCGGAGTTTGGCGTCGAGATTGGAGAGCGGCTCGTCGAACAGGAAGACTTGGGGCTTGCGGACGATGGCGCGCCCCATCGCGACCCGCTGACGCTGGCCGCCCGACAGCGCCCGCGGCCTGCGATCGAGATACGGCTCGATGGCGAGGATTCGGGCTGCCTCGCGAACGCGGGCCTCGATCTCGGCCTTCGGCGTGCCCCGGTTGCGGAGGCCATAGGCCATGTTGTCGTAAACGCTCATATGCGGGTAGAGCGCGTAATTCTGGAAGACCATCGCGATGTCGCGTTCGGCCGGCTCGATGTCGTTCACGACGCGGTCGCCGATCCGGACCGTCCCGTCCGAGATCGTCTCGAGGCCCGCGACCATCCGGAGCAGGGTGGACTTCCCGCATCCGGACGGGCCCACCAGCACGCAGAATTGCCCGTCGGCCACGTCGAAAGACACGCCGCGCACGGCCTCGACGCCGCCCTGATACACTTTGCGGACGCCCGATAGGGTCACGGCTGCCATCGGCTCACTTTTCCGTTTCGACGAGGCCGCGCACGAACAGCTTCTGCATGACGACGACGACGGCAACCGGCGGCAGCATGGCGAGGACGGCCGTCGCCATCACGATCTGCCACTCCGTCAGCGCGTCGGAGGTGACGATCATCTTCTTGATGCCGATGACGATCGTCTGCATGTCGTCGCGCGTCGTGATGAGGAGTGGCCAGAGATACTGGTTCCAGCCGTAGATGAAGAGGATCACGAACAGGGCCGCCATGTTGGTGCGGGCCAGCGGAATGAGCGTGTCCTTGAAGAAGCGGAGGGGACCCGCCCCGTCGATCTTCGAGGCCTCCACAAGCTCGTCCGGCACCGTCATGAAGAACTGCCGGAACAGCAGCGTGGCCGTGGCCGAGGCGACGAGCGGCAGCGTCAGCCCCGCCATCGTGTCGAGCAGGCCGAGATCGGCCACGATCTTGTAGGTCGGATAGATACGGACCTCGACGGGCAGCATGAGCGTGACGAAGATGATCCAGAAGGCGGCCTTGCGGAACGGAAACCGGAAATAGGTGACCGCAAAGGCCGACAGGATCGAGATCGCGATCTTTCCGAGCGCGATGATCATCGCCATCGTCAGGCTGTTCAGGAGCATGCCGCCAACCGGCTGGCGCGTGGTCCCGCTCGCCCCGACGAAGATGGCCCGGCGATAGCTGTCGAGACCCTGCTCTCCGGGAAGGAGCGGCATCTGCCCGTTCGCGATGACGGCGGTTTCGTGGGTGGACCCAATGATCGCGAGATAAACCGGGAAGGCGACGATCGCGACTCCCGTCAGGAGGACGATGTGGGGGATCACGTCCCAGAACAGGCTTCGACGCTCGACCATCAATAGGTGACCTTGCGCTCGATGAAGCGGAACTGGACCGCGGTCAGTCCGATCACGATCGCCATGAGGATGACCGATTGCGCGGCCGAGCCGCCGAGGTCGCCGCCGAGCCGGCCGTCGGAATAAACTTTGTAGACGAGCGTCTCGGTCGCCTTGGCCGGGCCTCCGCCGGTCATGGCGTCGATCGTCCCGAACGTATCGAAGAAGGCGTAGACGATGTTCACGACGACGAGGAAGAAGGTCGTCGGCGACAGAAGCGGCAGGGTGATCGTCCAGAAGCGACGCCAGGCGCGCGCGCCGTCGATCGCAGCCGCCTCGATGATGCTGCGCGGAATGGCTTGTAGACCGGCCAGGAAGAACAGGAAGTTGTAGGAGATCTGCTTCCAGGCGGAGGCCAGGACCACCATCGTCATGGCATGCTGGCCGTTCAGCCGCGGATTCCAGTCGACGCCGAGCGCCCGGATGCCCCGAGCCACCATGCCGAGCGAGGGGTCAAGCATGAAGACCCAGAGCACGCCCGCGACGGCCGGGGCTACCGCGTAGGGCCAGATCAGGAAGGTGCGATACCCGGCTGCCCCGCGGATCTCGCGATCCGCCATGACGGCAAGAAGCAGCGCGAAGGTGAGCGCCAGCAGCGTCACCGAGACCGAGAACACGGCCGTGGTCCCGAGCGAGCGGTAATAGGACGGGTCCGACAGCAGTCTCGCGTAGTTCTCGAACCAGACGAATTCACGCGAGAGGCCGAAAGCGTCCTCGACCAGAAACGAGCCGTAGAGCGCCTGCACCGCCGGCCAGTAGAAGAAGACCAGCGTGATCGCGAGCTGAGGCGCCAGCAGCCCGTAGGGCAGCACGCGATTGCCGAAGACGGCCCGTTTCTCCACGGCTAGGCGCCGCCGGCCCGGATTTCGCCGATCGCGACGACCCGGGGCCCTAGTGCATCGTGACGGAAAATCAGCGTGATCGCTTCTGTACGTGTCGGGTCAGCGGGATGCCCGCCTCTCGCGAGGCGGGCAGGAGGGCGGTGCGAGGGCTAGCGGCTTACCGACCGCTCGAACTGACGCAACATCTGGTTGCCGCGCGTCACGGCCGCATCGAGCGCCTCCTTCGCGCTCTTCTGGCCGGCCAGTGCGCCTTCGATCTCCTCGGCCCAGACATCGCGCAGCTGCACCATGTTGCCGAAGCGGAGACCGCGAGAATTCTCGGTCGGCTCCTTGTTGGTCAGCTCGAGGAGGGGGACCTCGATCGCGGGCGCCTGCTTGTAGAAGCCCGATTCCTTCGTCTTGTCGTAAGCCGCCCGGGTGATCGGGAGGTAGCCCGACTGCTGATGGATGCGCGCTTGCCGGTCGGTGTCCGACAGGAAGGCGAAGAGCTTCGCGACGCCCTTATACTCGGCCGGGCTCTTGCCCCCCATGACCCAGAGCGAGGCGCCGCCGATGATCGAATTCTGCGGCGCACCCTGCACATCGGGATAGTAGGGCATCGGCGCGGCCGCAAAGTCGAACTTCGCGTTGGCCTTGATATTCGCGTAGAAGGCCGAGGACGTCAGCATGATCGGACATTCGCCCGAGGTGAAACGGCCCTCGCCGGAATTGGTCCGGCCGGAATAATCGTAGGTCTTGTCCTTCTGGAGGTCTACGAGGTTCTGGATGTGCCGGACATGCATCGGCGTATTGAACTTCAGCTCCGTGTCGAACCCGTCCAGGCCGTTGGCCTTGGTCGCGAGGGGCACGTTGTGCCAAGCCGAGAGCTGCTCGAGATTGACCCAGGTGACCCAGGCATTGGAGAAGCCGCACGTCGCGTGGCCCGAGGCCTTCAGCTTCTTCGCCGCGTCGAACAGGTCGGGCCACGTCTTCGGCGGCTGATCAGGGTTGAGGCCGGCCTTCTTGAAGGCGTCCTTGTTGTACCACATCACCGTCGACGACGAATTGAACGGCATCGACAGCATCTCGCCTTTGGCCGTCGAGTAATAGCCGGTGATCGCCGGCAGGTAGGTCTTGGGATCGAAAGGCTCTCCGGCATCCGCCATGAGCTGGTAGACGGGCTTCACCGCGCCGCGGGCCGACATCATCGTCGCCGTGCCGACCTCGAAGACCTGGAGCACGTGGGGCGCGCTGCCGGCCCGGAAGGCTGCGATCCCGGCATTCAGCGTATCGGCATAGCCACCCTTGTAGCTCGGGGCGACGCGGTAATCCTTCTGCGAGGCGTTGAACTCGTCGGCGAGCTTCACGATCACGTCGTTATTCGCTCCCGTCATGGCGTGCCACCATTGAAGCTCGGTCTGCGCCATCGCCGGCGTGGCCAGCGCGAGCGCGGCCGCCAGGCACGCGGCCTTGCGAGTCAGGCCTGTCATGCGAACTCTCCCTCTCGAACCGGAACCCTTGCCGGGTTCGTCTCATTGCGTCCCGCGGCACGATGGCTGGATGACAATCAGATGACAAGCGGGTGACAGTCACCCATCGACGACAAGGCTCAAATGACATTCTGCTCGAGAAGCGGCTTGCCAGCCGCAAGCCGTTCATAGCCGAGCGAGAACAGGTCGAGCGTGGTGTATCGGCCGTGGATGATGCGCTCGGCGAGGCCGCGTCCGACCGCCGGCGATTGCTGCAGGCCGTGGCCCGAAAAGCCGTTGCAGAGATACAAATTCTCCACATCGGCCGCCGGGCCGAGGACCGCGTTGTGATCGAACAGGTTCATGTCGTAGGGCCCGGCCCAGGCCCGGCCCGGCCTGATAGTCTGGAAGGCCGGTACGCGCGCAGCCAGGGCCGGCCATACCACCTCCTCGAAGAGGGACCAGTCGACGGCCTGGGTGTCCGGATCCTCGTCGCGCCAGTCCGGGTCGCTCTCCGGCGGAGGTGACCAACCGGCAATGTAGGTCTGGCCGTCGGGGCCGGGCCGCCCCTCCGGCCGCATCCACACGCCCGACATGTCGATCAGGAGCGGCGCTGCCTGGAGGGGCGTGCGGCACGTGAAAGCGAAGACGGAACGGCGCTTGGCCTGAACCGGAAGGGGAATGCCGGCCATCGCGGCGATCCTCGGCCCGTTCGTGCCCGCGCAATTCACCAAGGCTCCGCCGCCGCAGGCGACAAAACCGCCCTCGCGAAGATGAACACCGACCACGCAGCCGCCGGTTACCTCGAGGCCAACCACCTCGTCCTGGCGATATTCGGCGCCGAGATGCCGTGCTTTCCGCCGAAAGGCCTGGAGCAATGCCCAGCCGTCGAACCATCCCTCGCCGCTCGCTCCCCAGCTTCCGAGCGTGACCCCGTCGAGGGCGAGCCACGGAAAGCGCTCGCCCAAGGCCGATCGGTCGAGGAGCCTGATATCGGCGCCCTCGCGACGCTGCGCGACGTGGTTCTCCCGCAGGGCTTCCGCATGAGCTTCTCCGGCCAGATACAGATACCCGGCTTCGCTCAGACCGATCGCGGGTGCCTCTCCGTCGACCGCGAGATGGCGGCCGATGTCGCGGAGGAAGCCGATGCCGTAGAGCGACATGCGGATATTCACGGGCTGCGAATATTGCTGCCGGATCGAGGCGGCCGACAGCGCCGACGCCGCGAGCCGGTAGGTCGCATCCTTCTCGACGACCAGGACGCGGCCGCTGAAATCCGGATCCGACAGCAGATGAAAGGCGACGGACGAACCCGTCGCGCCCCCGCCCACGATGACGACGTCGTAGCTCGTCATGGACGAGCGGGAGGGGCGAGGGCAGTCCGGCCGGCCACATGCTTGTGCACGTGGACCATCAGGGCGATGCCGAAGATCGGCGTCAACAGATTGAAGACCGGGATCAGCATCAGGCCGGCCAGCACCGACCCGGCCGCCATGATCAAGAGGCGGTTCTCCCGCCGGAGCCGCGCCGCATCGCGCACCGGCCGAAAACGGGCCGCTGCCATCTCGAAATACTCGCGGCCGAGCAGGTAGGCGTTCGCGACGAAGAAGGCGCCGATGTTGACGACCGGGATGAAGAACAGCGCCAGCGCGGCGAGGTTCACGACCAGGGCTAGAAGGGCGAAGCGGAGCCCGTAGCCGATCGAGCTTCCGGTCGACATCGCCTGTCCGGGCGGGTCGCCGGGGAAGTCCGTCGCCTCGACGATCACGGCCGCGTCGTCGAGGAAAAAGCCGCCGACCAGGGCCGAGATCGCGGGCAGGAGGTAGAGCAGCGCGACGATCAGGCCGGCTCCGGCCATGAAATATACGAAGCCGTCGACGACCGGGTAGTCGAGGCTGAGCGGGTGCTTCTCCAGCAGGTAGCCGAAGCCCTTGGTGAGGATCGCCCACACGGCGAGGATCAGGATGAGGGTCATCCCGACCGACCGCAACGCGATGCGTCGAAGCCCCGGGGAGAGCACCTGGCGCAGGGCGGCGAAAGCGGACCGAATGATCATCCGGCCTTCCTTTACGGCGAAATCGCCGCCATGGAAGCGCGGCGTCTTGCCCGGACTTGGACGCGCGCGTCGGCGCGGACATTTCTGAGGGAGCGGGCGTTGGCGACGATTGGTGCGATCTTCCGGGCGGTGCGCCGCCCCCTTTCCGGGAAGGTCGACGTCGTCGTCGTCGGCGCAGGCGCGGCAGGGATCGCGGCCGCCCGTCTTTGCCTCGCAAAGGGCCTGAGCCTTGCCGTTCTGGAGGCACGCGACCGCGTCGGCGGACGTGCCGTCACGGCGGAATTCGGAGGCCACGCGATCGATCTCGGCGCGCATTGGCTGCATGCCGGGCGCCTGAACCCGCTGGTCCGGCTGGGCTTTGCCCGGGGCGAGCCGCTGCGCCGTGCGCCTCGGGACGGCCCGGTCCTCGTCAATGGCCAGTTCCGCGGGCGGGCGGAGCGCCGCGCCCACGGCGAGGCCTTCGAGCGAGCGGACCGGGCTTTCGCGGCCGCGTCCCGTGAAGCCGACGACCGAAGCCTCGCCTCCGCCTTTCCCCCGCTCGGGATGTGGGGCCGGCCTGCGGAAGCGACCTTCGCCCTGGTCAGCGGCCGGCCGCTCGAGGAGGTGAGCGTGAAGGACTTCCCGAGCGACGAGTTCGGGGACAATTATTTCCTCCGCGGCGGCTACGGGACCTATCTGGCCCGGCTCGCGGCCGGTCTCCCGGTCGCGCTCGGTTGTCCGGTCAGGACGATCGACTGGTCAGGGCAGGGCGTTTCCGTCGAGACGTCAGCGGGCCGAATCGAGGCCGGCGCGGCGATCGTGACGGCGCCCCTGCCGGTTCTCGCGGGGGGTGGGCTCCGATTCACCCCGGACCTGCCGCACGACCTCGCGGCCGCGATCGCCGGCTTCCTGCCCGGGACCTACGAGCACGTCGTCCTGAACTGGCCGGAAGGCCCGTTCCGGGCGCCCGACAGGCTGGCGAAGCTCGTCGGGCAGCGCGACAGCCACGGCATGCTGACCTGTATCGACAGGGCCCCGTTTCACTATCTCGAAATGGACCACGCCACGGTGGCCTCGCTGGCTGGACGGGACCGGGAAGCGCTCGGGCGCTTGGCTCGCGAGATCCTGGTCGGACATTTCGGCCGCGGGGTCCTGCGCAGTCTCCGGGTCATCGCGGTGACGGATTGGGTCGGGGATCCCTGGTCACGGACCGCATGGGCCGTCGCCCCGCCCGGACATGCGGGCGCTCGCGACGTTCTCACCCGGCCGGTCGGGGATCGGATATGGCTGGCCGGGGAGGCCAATGTGCGGGCGATGTGGGGCACCGTCGGTGGTGCGTGGGATTCGGGCGAGGAAGCCGCCACGGCGGTGGCCGAGCGCCTCCGCCCCGCCGTGTGAGCGATCCCCGAAAGGCCCGTATTTCCAACCTCTCGCAAAGGCCCTACTCGGCGCAGAGCAGAGGCGGAGAGCACATCATGTCGGGTCACGGTCACGGCGCTGTAGAGGGGTCCAACAAGCGGGTCGCCCTGTTGATCTCGGTCCTGGCCCTGTTCCTCGCCATGGCGGAGACGCTGGCCAAGAGCGCGCAGACGAGCGCGCTCGGGGACAACATCGAGGCGTCGAATCTCTGGGCCTTCTTCCAGGCGAAGACCGTGCGGATGACCGTCGTGAGGACGGCGGCCGAGAATGCCGAGCTGCAGCGCGCCGCGGTGCCGGAGGGCTTGGGCGACGAGGTCTATCGCAAGCGCGTCGATTTCTGGACCAAGGCCTCGGCGCGCTGGGATTCCGAGCCCGAGACGGGCGAGGGCCGGAAGGAACTCTCGGCCCGGGCGAAGCAGGCCGAAGCTCGTGCGGCCACGAACCTTGCCAGATACCATCACTTCGAGCTCGGGTCGGCCGCATTCCAGATCGCGATCGTGCTGGCCTCGGCCATGCTGATCACCGGTGTCGCGGCTTTGGCCTGGGCCGGGATCGCGCTCGGCGTCGGGGGTCTCGCGATGACGGCGATCGGGCTCTTCGCGCCCAACGCCGTCCACCTGTTCTGATCGGGCGCGATGCTCACCTTCGCCATCGGCGACATTCACGGCTGCCTCGCGCTCCTCGTCGATCTCCTGCGGCAGATCGAGCGCGCGGCGAGGCATGGCCCGCATCGCATCGTCTGCCTGGGCGATCTGATCGACCGGGGACCCGACAGCGCCGGCGTGGTCCGGATGCTTCGGGACATGCAGGCGCGGGAGCCGGGTCGGCTCGTCTGCCTCAAGGGCAACCATGAGGACCTGATGCTCCGCGCCGCGCGGCGCGACGCCTCGGTCGGGGTCTGGCTCGCGAATGGCGGGCGCGAGACCCTGGAATCCTTCGGGGCCGGGGATATCGGCGACGTCCCGGCCGACATTCTCGCCTGGATCGAGGCCTGCCCGACCTTCCTCGACGACGGGCGGCGCTACTTCGTCCATGCCGGGCTGAACCCGGCTTCCGACCGCGAGCACCAGCGCGACGCCGACCGGCTCTGGATCCGGGAGGTGTTCCTGGAATCCGATCACGATTTCGGACGCTACGTCGTGCATGGCCACACGCCAATCCGCACGGCCCGGCCCGATGCGAGGCGCACGCGCCTGAACATCGACACCGCTGCCGCCTATGGCGGGCGCCTCACCGCCGCGATCTTCACGGACGAGGAGGATCGCGCCGTGGACTTTCTCCAGGCCGGCTAGCCGAACGAATCAGGCCGCGCGAGCCCAGCCCAGGAAGGAAAACGGCTTGTCCCGCTTGCGGCGGCGGCGTTCCGCCAATTCTTCGCGAAGGGTCGCGATCACCCGGGGATTTAGGATGTCGCCGTCGCGCGTGATGATCCAGGCATGGTCCGCATCTCCTTCGCCGGCCGCCTTCAGGGCGTCGTCGAGCGTCGGATACACGCATTCCTCCTCGGACCCATCCTCGGCAGGCCAGAAGAAGAGCTTCGCGGGAGCAGCCCAGTCATACTTCAGCGCCATCGTGCCGTCCCTCACGCAACAGGTAGCGAGGACGGGAGTAAGACCCGGGCAGGGTTATCGTTCGGCTAACGGGATCGGCGAGTCGTGTCCCGAAATGCCCGCCACACAAGCGGTTGCTCGTCGCAGGTCTGGAAGGTGAGGGATGAACCACGCCGCTCTTGCGGAGCTGTGAAATAGTCCGGGGCGAAGCCGAAGGCGTGCCGCTCGGTCCTGGCCGGGGGCGGCGTGGTGAGCGGGTTTCGGGCCTCCAGGCACACGAGCCAGAGGAGACGCCCGGTCCCGTCCCGGATCAGGATCGGGTCCGAGATCGACAGCCCGCGCAATGCCGCAGGCTCGACGAAGAAGCCCTTGGCCCAGGTCGCGATCCGGGCCCCGTAGCCGCGCTCGATCGGCCTCAGGCTGCCGAATCCAACTGCCTCTTGGTCCTGGGCCGATGCCCCGACGGCCGTCGCACCGTAGAGCAGCGAGGCAAGGAGGACAGGCCTTAGCGCGAACATTTCGGATCCATGGTGCCCCTGGCCGGAATCGAACCAGCACTTCCTCGCGGAAACCTGATTTTGAGTCAGGCGCGTCTACCAGTTCCGCCACAGGGGCCCAAGCGGCGCCTAACATCGGGGGTGGAGAGGGTCAATGCGACGCGCCCCGGACGGGGTCGAAAGCTGGCCCGCGTCGCGCGCCCATGCTCAAAGGCCGGCAGGCGGGACGACCACCGCCGGGGATCACGCCTGAGCCATGCTGCGATCGCTTTACAACTGGGTTCTGAACCTCTCGGCCCGGCCCTCGGCTCCCTACGCGCTTGGCGCCGTCTCGTTTGCGGAGAGCTCGTTCTTCCCGATCCCGCCCGACGTGATGCTGGTACCGATGGCGCTCGCCCGGCCGGATCGCGCCTATTTCTACGCAGCCCTCACGACCATCACCTCGGTCCTGGGCGGCCTGCTCGGCTACGCGATCGGTGCGCTGCTCTACGATTCCGTCGGGCAATGGCTCTTTTCGCTCTACGGCCTCGACAAGGGCGCCGAGGCGTTCAGGGCCGCCTATGCGCAATACGGTCACTGGATCATCCTGTTGAAGGGGCTGACCCCGATCCCCTACAAGCTCGTCACCATCACTTCGGGCTTCGCGGGCTACGACCTCGTCTGGTTCACGATCCTGTCGATCGTGACCCGCGGTGCGCGCTTCGGCATCCTTGCCGCGCTCCTCGGCCGGTATGGACCCGCGATCCGCGGGATCCTCGACCGGCATCTCGGCCTGGTGACGGCCGTTCTTGTCGTGATCGTCTTGGGCGGCTTCGCGGCCATCAAGTTGATCTACTGAGGCCGGCTCATGATCGCGCCCGTCTACCGGACGCGCCCGATAGCGCTCGCGATCCTGGCGATCGCGGGAGCGACGATCGGCGGCGCGCTCGTGTCGCAGCAAGTCTTCGGGCTCGCGCCGTGCAAGCTCTGCCTGATCCAGCGCTGGCCGTATTATGCCGGCGTGCCGTTGGCCGCTCTGACGGCGTACCTGCCTCCGGGCGGCCCGCGACGGGTCGGCTTCGCGCTCCTCGCGCTGGTGTTCCTGGTCAGCGCGGGGCTGGGCGCCCACCATGCCGGAGTGGAGTGGGGGTTCTGGCCGGGCCCGATCGATTGCGCCGGTGACGCGGGCGCTGCGCCGCCGCGCGTGGACGACTTTCTCAAGCAGCTCGACGGGGCGCGCGTCGTTAATTGCGCCGACGCCGCGTTTCGGGTGCTCGGCCTCTCGCTCGCGGGTTGGAACGCGCTGATCTCGCTCGCCCTCGCGGCTATAGCCATCCGGGGCGCGACGATCCGGTGATCGCCTACGGCTCGAGCTCGGTGTCCCAATACAGGTAGTCGAGCCAGCTCTCGTGCAGGAAGTTCGGCGGGAACATACGTCCGTTGCGATGCAGGTCGTGCAGGCTCGGCGCGTACGGCATCTGCCGCGGCCACATGTCGACCGAGCGGGGGAGGTGGTCGCCTTTCAGGAGATTGCAGGGCGAGCAGGCCGCGACGACGTTCTCCCAGGTCGTGAGGCCGCCTTTCGAGCGCGGGATCAGGTGGTCGAAGGTGAGGTCCTCGCGTGCGCCGCAATATTGGCAGGTGAAGCGGTCGCGCAGGAAGACGTTGAACCGCGTGAAGGCCGGGTCCCGAGAGGGCTGGACGTAGGTCTTCAGTGAGACCACGGACGGAAGCCGCATCTCGAACGAGGGCGAGCGAACGGTCGTGTCGTATTCCGACACGATGTTCACGCGATCGAGGAACACCGCCTTGATCGCATCCTGCCAGCACCAGATCGACAGCGGGTAGTAGCTGAGCGGTCGATAATCCGCATTGAGGACGAGGGCCGGGCAGGATTCCGCCCGGGGAGGCTGAACATGAACCGTCAAGTCGCCTCCTCCGGCAGGATGAGGGCTACAGGGCTCGCACTGGGCCAGATACTATCGATTCCATGGCGGGCTTGTGAAGCTCGCATGCTGCGGGAGCGTTGTCGCATTCACAGGAGGCCCGGATGCCCGCCATTTTGAAGGGATCGTGCCGATGCGGCTCGGTCCGGTTCTCGGTCGAGAGCCACACGCCTGTCGCCTACCAGCTCTGCTATTGCTCGATCTGCCGGAAGACGGCCGGCGGAGGCGGCTACGCGATCAATCTCGGCGCGGATGCCCGAACCCTGACGATCGAGGGCGCCGAGTCGATCTCCGTGTTCCGGGCCGAGATCGAGGACGACGAGACCGGCGCGTGCCGGACGAGCACCGGCGAGCGCAACTTCTGCCGGGGCTGCGGCTCGGCGCTGTGGCTCTTCGATCCCGAATGGCCCGAACTCGTCCATCCCTTCGCCTCGGCCATCGACAGCGCGCTTCCGGTGCCACCCGAGAGGGTCCACATCATGCTCGCCTCGAAGGCGAGCTGGGTCGTTCCAAATGTCGGAGAGCGGGATGTCGAGTTCGACACTTATCCGGACCAGTCGATCGAGGACTGGCACAGGACGCGCGGTGTGTGGGTGGACTGAGCCGCCCCGAAGGCGGGCGGCCTCGACGGGCAAGCGCTGCCGCCCCTGATCGAACCCGGTCTGAGCGATCTTCTCGGCGAGAGATCTCGAAGCCTAAAAGATCCGTCCGGGCGGCAGCCCGTCAGCGCGTGGGAACGGGGTGCTCGCCGCGGTAATCGTAGAAGCCGCGCTTGGCTTTCCGGCCGAGCCAGCCGGCCTCGACATATTTCACCAGCAGAGGGCAAGGGCGGTATTTCGAATCCGCCAGCCCCTCATGCAGAACCTGCATGACCGAGAGACAGGTATCGAGGCCGATGAAGTCGGCGAGCTGGAGCGGCCCCATCGGATGGTTGGCGCCGAGCCGCATGGCGGTGTCGATCGAATCGACCGAGCCCACGCCCTCGTAGAGGACGTAGATCGCCTCGTTGATCATCGGCAGGAGAATTCGATTGACGATGAAGGCCGGAAAATCCTCGGCCGTGGTCGTGGTCTTCCCGAGCTTGCCGATGAAAGCCTTCGCGGCTTCGAAGGTCGGATCCTCGGTCGCGATGCCGCGGATGAGCTCGACGAGCTGCATCACCGGGACCGGATTCATGAAGTGGATGCCGATGAAGCGCTCGGGCCGGTCGGTCGCGGCCGCGAGACGCGTGATCGAGATCGAGGAGGTGTTGGTCGCCAGGATCGTATGGTGGGGCAGGGACGGGCAGATCGCGACCAGGATCTTGCGCTTGACCTCCTCGTTCTCGGTCGCGGCCTCGATCACGAGGTCGCATTCGGCGAGGGCCTCGTAATCCACCGCCGGCTGGATGCGGCCGAGCGCGATCCGGCGGTCGTCGTCGCCGATCGCGCCCTTGGCAACCTGCCGGGCCAGATTGCCGTTAATGGTCGCGAGGCCCTGGCGGATGCGCTCCTCGGACAGGTCGTTCAGGCGGACCTCGAGGCCGGCCAGCGCGCAGACATGGGCGATGCCATTGCCCATCTGTCCGGCGCCGACGACGCCAACCGTGCGGATGTCAGTGGTCATGATGGCCTGGCTGTCCCGCGGTGCAGATACGGCACGGCCGCGATCAAGGTTTCGGCTTGCCGAGTTCCTGGTCAAGCTCGGGGAGGAGCTTGAACAGGTCGCCGACGAGGCCGTAATCGGCGATCTGAAAGATCGGGGCGTCGTCGTCCTTGTTGATCGCGACGATGACCTTCGAATCCTTCATCCCGGCGAGATGCTGGATCGCGCCCGAGATGCCGACGGCGATGTAGAGGTCCGGCGCCACGACCTTTCCGGTCTGGCCGACCTGCCAGTCGTTCGGGGCGTAGCCCGCATCGACCGCGGCCCGGGAGGCGCCCATGGCCGCGCCGAGCTTGTCCGCGATCGGTTCGATATAGGTCGTGAACGCGTCCTTGGAGCCGAGCGAACGTCCGCCCGAGATGATGATCTTCGCCGCCGTCAGCTCCGGCCGGTCGAGTTTCACGATCTCCTCGCCCTTGAAGGTCGAGATGCCCGGATCCTCCGCAGCCTGCGCCGGCTCGATCGGCGCCTGGCTGCTGCCGTCGGGCGCCGCCTGGAAGACGGAGGTCCGCACCGTCAGGAGCTTCTTGCCGTCCGTCGACTGCACGGTCTGCACGGCGTTGCCGGCATAGATCGGTCGCTCGAACGTGTCGGGGGAGACGATCTTCGTCACGTCGGAAATCTGCATGACGTCGAGCAGGGCTGCGACCCTCGGCAGCACGTTCTTGCCGCTGGTCGTCGCCGGCGCGACGATCGCGTCATAGGGTCCGGCGAGCGAGACGATGAGGGCCGCGAGCGGTTCTGCGAGCAGATGCTCGTAGCGGGCATCCTCGGCCGACAGCACCTTCTCGATCCCGTCGAGCTTCGCGGCGGCTTGCGCAGCCGGAGCCGAACCCGTGACGAGGACGTGGACCGGTGCGCCCAGCGCCTTGGCAGCCGTCAGCGCCTTGCGGGTCCCGTCGGAGATGGCGGCACCGTCATGGTCGGCGAGAAGAAGGGTTGTCATGCAGGGACCTTAGGCTGGCCTTCGGGGCTTCCGCTCAGATGACGCCGGCTTCGTTCTTCAGCCGATCGACGAGCTCGACGACGGAGCCGAGCTTGGCGCCGGCCTTCCGGCCGCCCGGCTCGACGGTCTTGAGGACCGTCAGGCGAGGCGTTGTGTCGACTCCGAGATCGGCCGCGCTCATCTCGGCGATCGGCTTCTTCTTGGCCTTCATGATGTTCGGGAGCGACGCGTAGCGGGGCTCGTTCAGACGCAGATCCGTCGTGACGACGGCCGGCAGGCGAAGCGACACCGTCTGGAGCCCGCCATCGACCTCGCGCGTGACCTCCGCGGAACCGTCGGCCAGTTCGAGTTTCGAGGCGAAGGTGCCCTGGGGCCAGCCGAGAAGCGCCGCCAGCATCTGCCCGGTCTGGTTCGCGTCGTCGTCGATCGCCTGCTTGCCGAGAATGACGAGGTCGGGGCTTTCCTGCGCCACGATCGCCTTCAGGATCTTGGCCACGGCGAGCGGCTCGACCTGACCCTCGACCTTCACCAGGATGCCGCGGTCGGCACCCATGGCGAGCGCGGTCCGGATGGTCTCCTGCGCCTGCTGCGGGCCGATCGAGACGGCGACGATCTCCGTGACCTTGCCCTTCTCCTTCAGACGGATCGCCTCTTCGACCGCGATCTCGTCGAAGGGGTTCATAGACATCTTCACGTTGGCGAGTTCGACACCGGAGCCGTCAGGCCTGACCCGGATCTTCACATTGTAGTCGATGACCCGTTTCACGGGCACGAGGACCTTCATCGAACTCCGTCCCTGAATCACCTGGAGGGCCGCAAGCGCGCGGCCGTTCGTTGGGGCTCGACGCCCTCAAAGCATGCAGGCGCGGGACGGTAAAGACGCATCCGGGTTTTTGCAACGATGCGCCCGGCGCAAGACTAGCGACGACGAAGTCCTAACGGTTCTGGCCTGGCACCCACAGGACGTCGGCAACGCCGTTCCCGTTCGCGTGTCGCGAGGCGACGAACAGGTGGTCGGAGAGGCGATTCAGGTACTTGATCGAGTCCGGCGAGACGCGCTCGTCCGGCTTCTCGGCGAGGGCCACAACGAGCCGCTCCGCGCGGCGGCAGACCGTCCGGGCGAGATGGAGATAGGCGGCCGCCGGCGTGCCGCCGGGCAGGATGAAGGAGGTCAGGGGCGCGAGAGCCTCGTTCATCGCGTCGATCTCGCGCTCGAGCCGGTCCACCTGAGAGGGCAGGATGCGCAAAGCCTCGCGTTTCGGGACTTCGCTCGGCGGCGTCGCGAGGTCGGCGCCGAGGTCGAACAGGTCGTTCTGGATGCGGCCCAGCATGGCATCCATGTCGCCCTCCCGGCCGGTATGGAGCCGGACGAGCCCGATAGCCGCGTTGGTCTCGTCGACGGTGCCGTAGGCGTCGATCCGAAGGTCGTGCTTCGGTCGCCGCTGACCATCGGCCAGCTGCGTCCGGCCGCCGTCGCCGGCCCGGGTATAGATGCGGTTGAGCGCGACCATTTTTCCTCCGGACAGAACCCGAGGGCTCCGGCCTCACGAATGCGACGTCTTGGCCCAGATCACCAGCATGATCACGACGATGGCGACGAACTGCAGCATCACCCGCGCCCGCATCAACTGCTGCGACCGTTGCGGGCTTCCGCCCCGCATCATGTTGACGAGGCCAAGTAGCAACACGATCGCCACGACCGCGATCGCGAGCGTGACCAGGACATTCGAAAGCGACATCGGTGGTCCAGGTGAAGAGCGCTAGTTCCGGCGCAGGAGGCGCTCGAAATAGTCGAGTTCCTCGCGCGGCCGGGTCGGGTCGCCGAGCTTGCGGCGCAGCTCCTCGAGGATGCGCCGGGCGCGTTCGACCGCCGATTCGCTCGCGCTCGGAATGCGGACACGGCCGTCCGAGAAGTCGCGCGATCGCGTCGGCCGGCCGAGCGGGTCGTCGCTGCGCGGATCGTTCGAGGCGCGGCCTTGCGGGTTGCCGGGCCCGCCCGGCTCGCCGCCCTGATCGTCGCCGTCATTCTGGCCCATCATCCGCTGCATCTGCTGGGCCATGCCCTGCATGCCGCGCTGAAGTCCTTCGAGCGCTCGTCCCTGGCTGTCCACGGCCTCGCCTTCGCGACCGCCCCGGCCGAGCTGGCCTTCGGCATCCCGCATCGCGCCTTCCGCGTCGCCGAATCCCTGCTCGCCCTGCATGCCCATGCCGCGCATGCGCCGCTGCATCTGTTCGAGGCGCTCCCGCAAGGCCTGCTGCCGGCGTCCGAGCCCCTGGCCGCCCTGCTGGCCCTGGCCGCCCTCTCCGGATTCGGCCTGCTCCTGACCTTCCCCGCCCTGGCCTTGCTGTCCCTGCTGCCCCTGCTCACCGCGCTGGCCTCTCTGGCCCCGCTGCCCCTGCTGGCCCTGTCCGGGACGCCGGCCCTGCTGGCTCCGCTGCTGTTGGCCTTCGCGATAGGTTTCGTCGCGGAGCTGCTGCTGTTCGCGGACCATTTCGTCGAGCTCCTCCATCTGCCGGCCCATCTCGCGCGACATGGGATCGCTCATCCGGCTGTTGGGCCGGGCCATGCGGAGGTTTTCGAGGACGTTCTTCAACTGGTCGAGCAGGCGCTGCGCCTCGGCCATGTCGCCGCGCTTCATCGCGTCCTGCATCTCCTGGATCATGCGATTCAGGTCGTTCTGAGTGATGGTGCGCTCGGGCCCGTTCGGCTGCCGCTCGGCGCTTTGCCCGTCGCGCTTCATCTGCTCGGCGAATTCGCGCAGGAACCGGTCCATGGCGCGGCGAAGTTCGTCGGTGAGCTGCGCGATCTCCTTCTCGCCCGCGCCTCGCTCCATGGCCTCGCGCAGGCGCTCCTGAGCGGCCCGAAGCTCGCGCTCGGCATCCGAAAGATCGCCCTCCTCGATCTGCAGGGCCATGGCCCAGAGCCATTCGGCGACGCCCGACAGGTCTTCGTCGCTCCTGGCCGTCCGGTAACGATCCGCGGCTGCCCGGAGCCCGAGGAAAATTCCCCATTCGGGCGTGAATTGCTCGGGCGCGATCAGCAGGGCGTCGAGCGCGGTCTGGACGGGTCGGCGATTGTCCGGGTCGAGGATGATGTTGCGGCGTTGCTCGACCAGCGCCTTGGCGAGGGGCTTGGTGAAGGGTCGTTGCGGCAGGGTGAAGTCGAAGGCCGCGCTCGTGCCCTCCTGGTCGGCCTCGTCGCGAGCGGCCAGCATCACCCGCACGCGAGCACCGGCCCAGGGATGCTCCGTCAGGTCGGCCGTGGTCTTCGCCTCCTCGCCGGCGCGGTGGTCGCCCGGAAGCTGAAGCGCGACGGTCGGCGGCGCGACGAGCGAACGCCGGCCCTGGGTGGAATCCCGCCGTTCGATCCGCACCGTGGCGGAAGTCAGGCCGTAATCGTCCTTCGCCTTGTAGGCGACGGTGAAGGTGCCCCGGGCATTCGTCTCGGGTGCACCTGAGAGCACGATCTCCGGGACACGGTCGGGGATGGCTTCGATGACGAGCCGCATCCCATTCGAGAGACCCGCCCGGGCGACGATGCCGCTCGAAATCACGAGTTCGGTCGATCCGGTCAGCTTGTAGCGCTGCTCGCGGAGATCCGGGATTGAGCCTCCCGGCGCCGGCCCTGCGGTGGTCGTGTTGGCGGCCGGCGTTGCGACCGGCGACAGCCCGGGTCCGGGCGTCAGGGTGGCTTCGCCCCGGCCCGCCATCCGGACGACCAGCGTCGACCCGACCGGCGCCCGCAGCCGCTGCTCGCCCGCGGCGAGGTCGATCATCAGCGGCGGCAGGCGGGTGTAGAGCGGCGGATCGATCCAGCCATCGATCCGGAAGGCGGCGACGGGAGCGCTCACCCCGCGCCAGTCGAAGGCCGCGCCGATTCGGGAGCCGATTTCGGGTCCGGCCACGAAAGCCGCGGCGGCAGCGGCGACGATGCCTATGGCCCGAACGGCGAAACGATCCCGTCCGGCCATGCCGGGCCGGGGCGCCGCGACCGTGAGCGAGCGGATCGAGGCTTCCGCCCGCCGGAGATGAAGCGCCCACAGGGCCCGCGCACCGGGGTCGCCGGCGCCGAGCGCCATCGTATCTTCGAGCGTGCGGGCAGGCCTGTGACCCGCAGCCGAATCCCGGTCGACGCGGTCGAGCGCCTGGTTGCGGCGCGGTATCCGGACACGGAGCGCGGGAAGGAGCGAGAGGATGAGTGCGACCGCGAAAAGCGCGACGCCGATCATGCGGCCGAGGGCGGGCAGATCGAGCCAGAGGCCGAGCCAGGACCCGACCAGGAACAAGAGTACGATGCCGAGCGGACCCCACAACGCGGGCCAGACCTGCTCCCAAACCAGGGTCGCACGCGCGCGGCGGACGAGGTCGGAAAGCCTGCGCCGCAGCTCGCCTTCGCGGCCGGCCGGTCCGCCCGGAGCGGGTGCGGCGGCCATCAGGAGATCGACGCCGGGTGACGGGAGCGGATCAGCATCATGCGTGGACGATACCATGTCCGGCGGACCCCGCCAGTGCAGCCGTTTGGCGCGGGCTCGGCTCTAGGCCAGCCAGGGCGGCAGGCGGTCCTGCCCGATCAGGTCGTCCAGGCTCGGGCGCGGGCGCACCACCGCGTGCGTGTCGCCCCGGACCAGCACCTCCGGAACCAGCGGGCGGCTGTTATAGGTCCCCGCCTGCACGGCGCCGTAGGCGCCGGCCGTCATAACGGCCAGGAGGTCGCCGGGTCGCGCCTCGGGCAGGTCGCGGCCGAGGGCAAGGTAATCGCCCGTCTCGCAGACCGGGCCGACCACGTCGGCGACCATGCGGCCCACGCCGGGCGGCGGTTCGACGACATGCACGATGTCGTGATGAGCATCGTACAGCGTCGGCCTGATCAGGTCGTTCATGGCCGCGTCCACGATCAGGAAGGTCCGGTCCGCGCCCTCCTTCACGTAGATCACCCGGGTGACGAGAGTCCCGGCATTGCCGCAGATCATGCGGCCGATCTCGAAGACGAGCTTGAGCCCAAGGTCACGCGTCCGGGCCGTGACGATCTCGGCGTAAGCCTTCGGGTCGGGCGGTGCCGGATCGCCGAGCCGGTACGGGATGCCGAGGCCGCCGCCGAGGTCGATATGGGTAAGCGCGTGGCCTGAGCGCATGAGGTCGCGCGCGAGTTCGGCCAGGAGCTCGGTCGCGTTGGCAAAGGGTTCGAGATCGGTGATCTGGCTGCCGATATGCATGTCGACGCCGGTGATGCGCAGCCCCGGCAGCCGGGCTGCGGCCGCGTAGGCGTCGCGGGCCCGCGTGATCGGGATGCCGAACTTGTTCTCGGCCTTTCCGGTCGAGATCTTGGCGTGGGTCTTGGCGTCCACGTCCGGATTGACCCGGATCGAGATCGGCGCCGTCCGTCCGCGGGACACCGCGACGGCAGAGAGCGCCTCCATCTCGGGCTCGCTCTCGACGTTGAAGCAGAGAATGCCGGCATCAAGGGCTGCCGCCATCTCGGCCGGCTGCTTGCCGACGCCCGAGAAGACGATCCGGTCCGGCGGCGTTCCGGCCGCGATCGCACGGCGGAGTTCCCCCTCCGAGACGATGTCCATCCCGGCTCCGAGCCGGGCCAGGCTCGCCAGCACGGCCTGGTTGGAATTCGCCTTCACGGCAAAGCAGACGAGCGCGTCCTGGCCGGCAAAGGCGTCAGAGAAGACCCGATAGTGCCGCTCGAGGGTCGCGGTCGAATAGCAATAGAAGGGTGTGCCGACGTCCTCGGACAGATACTGCAGGTTCACGCCTTCGGCGTGGAGGATTCCGTCGCGATACTGGAAATGGTGCACGCGCGGCCGACGTCAGAGAAGCGGGTCGAGGATGAAGGGCTCCTTCGGAACCTGGTAGGCGCGGCTTCGTCGGCGCGACGCCGTCGGCACGGGCTGCGGCGAAACACCCGCATTGGGGTCTTCCTCCTCCGTGTCGTCTTCCACGGTCAGCTGCGTCGCCGATCCCGGCGAGGTCACGAGGCGGCCCGAATTCGGGCGGGCGTCGTTTCCGGCCGGACCCGTGGCGGCCGCCTGCCGCCTCGGCGCGCCGGCCGGGGCGGCAGGATCGACGGGCGCTTCGGGCTGGCCGCGCCGACCGCAGGCACCGAGGCCGAGCGCCATCACGCAGGCGATCAAGACGACGAGAGAGGATCCGCGCGGGGCGGATCCGGGGCGAAGGGTCATCCGGCGGCTCCGAGATTTCGCGAAGCTAAAGCACAAGGCTCGGGCGCAGGCGAGGGCCGCGCCGGGAGGCTCAGCCGACAGCCGGCGCCCTGAGCCGTAAAAGCCACTGCTCGGCCTCGCGGCGGACGTTGTCGGGTGCGGTGCCGCCATGGCTCGTGCGGCTCCGGACCGAAGCCTCGACGCCCAGAACGGCGAAGACGTCCTCGGTGATGCGTGGCTCCACGGCCTGCATGTCGCAGAGCGCGAGTTCGTCGAGGCCGATCTCGCGCGACGCCGCCTCGCCGACGAGCCGTCCCGTCACGTGATGCGCGTCGCGAAACGGCAAGCCCAGCACGCGCACGAGCCAGTCGGCGAGGTCGGTGGCGGTGGCGTAGCCCGCTCCGGCCCAATGCCGCATCACGTCGGGATCGGGCTGCATGTCGCGGACCATGCCGGCCGTCGCGGCGATGCAGAGCGAGAGGGTCTGGAGGGCGTCGAAGGCTCCTTCCTTGTCCTCCTGCATGTCCTTGCCATAGGCAAGCGGCAGGCCCTTGAGGACGACCAGCAGGCCCTGGAGCGCGCCGAGCACCCGGCCGGTCTTGCCCCGCACGAGTTCGGCCGCGTCCGGGTTGCGCTTCTGCGGCATGATCGAAGAGCCGGTGGTGTAGGCGTCGGAGAGCCGCACGAAGGCGAATTGCGGGGTCGTCCAGAGGACGATCTCCTCCGCGAAACGCGACAGGTGCACGGCCGCGATCGAGGCCGCCGCGAGCGCTTCCAGCACGAAATCCCGGTCCGACACCGAATCGAGCGAGTTCGCGGTCGGCCGGTCGAAACCGAGCGAGGCCGCCGTCCGGTGGCGGTCGATCGGGAACGACGTTCCGGCAAGGGCGGCCGCGCCGAGCGGCGATTCGTTAAGCCTTCGGCGGGCATCGGCGAAGCGGCCGCGGTCGCGCGCGATCATCTCGACATAGGCGAGGAGATGGTGGCCGAAGGTCACCGGCTGGGCCGATTGCAGATGGGTGAAGCCCGGCATCACGGCATCGGAGAAGCTGGCCGCCTTCTCGGCCAGCGCGAGCTGCAGGTCGGCGAGCTGCGCGTCGAGCCCGTCGATGGCGTCCCGCACCCACAGCTTCATGTCGGTCGCGACCTGGTCGTTGCGCGACCGCGCCGTATGCAGCCGGCCGGCGCCCGGCCCGATCAGGTCCTTGAGGCGGCTCTCGACATTCATGTGGATGTCTTCGAGGGCGCGCGAGAAGGGCAGCTCGCCCCGCTCGATCTCGCCCGCGATCGTCTCCAGGCCCTCGCGGATCGCCGTGCCGTCCGCCTCGGACAGGATCCCGGCCGCGACCAGCATCTCGGCATGCGCCAGAGAGCCGCGGATATCCTGGCTGGCGAGGCGCTTGTCGAAATCGATCGAGGCGTTGATCTCCTGCATGATCTCGGCCGGACCGCTCGCGAACCGTCCTCCCCACATTCGGTTGCTCATGGCCCTGGCCCGTCTTTCATGATCCGCACGCCTCTCCGGCGCATTCTCGCAGGAACGCTCGCCCTCGCGGCCGTCGCGCTCGGGCTATACGGGACGCTCAGATACGCGGGCAACCGCCCGAACCCGGCCTGCGCGGCCTCGGCGGCCGCGCTGCCGCGTCTCGCGTCCGCGGCGCGCGGGAAGGTGGCGGCCTTTCAGGTTGCTTCTCGCGCGGAGCCCGCACCCGCCCTCGGCTTCGCCGGCCCTGATGGCCGCCGCGCGACCCTCGCGGATTTCCGCGGCGGCACCGTGCTGCTGAATCTCTGGGCGACCTGGTGCGAGCCCTGCAAGAGAGAGATGCCCGCGCTCGATCGCCTGCAATCCGAACTCGGCGGACCTGCCTTCAAGGTCGTGGCGGTGAATATCGACACCCGCAATCTCGAACGCCCGGCGGCGTGGTTGCGGGACGCCGGCATCACGGCGCTCGCCTTCTATTCGGATCGGGAGGCCAAGATCTTCCAGGACCTTCGCAATGCCGGCGAGACCGAGGGTCTGCCGACCACGCTCCTGATCGGTCCGGACGGCTGCCGCCTCGGTCGTCTCGCCGGGTGGGCGGAATGGGCGAGTCCGGACGGGCTCGCCCTCGTTCGCGCCGCACTCCCCTGATCGGCTCGCCGTAGGACGGGTGCCCGCAGGCGAATGCCGTCTGCGCTCTCGCAGGCGGGATCGGAATGGCTGCCGTCGCGTTGAGCCGCACAAAGCGCCGCGATCGGCGACGGAGGCCATAATGAACAACGAGACGCGAGAGACGAGCCGGGTCGAGGTCGAAAAAACGACGAAGTCAACGGGCGTGGGATCGACGGCGAGTCCGGGAGACAAGAAGCTCGTGGAGAACTCGAAGGAAAATCTCGACGAGAAGCTCGACAACGCCGTCGACGAAACGTTTCCCGGGAGCGATCCGGTCTCGGTGAAAATCACGAAGTGACCGGCAAAGTCCGAGATTCTGAGGCCTAGCCCGAGGAATTCGACATGGCGTGGCCGGGACAAGCCCGGCCATCACACCCGGAAAACGGCTATTGTGTCTCGAGCAGCCGGCGCGCGATGATGTGAGCCTGGATTTCGGCCGCACCCTCGAAGATCGATAGGACGCGGGCGTCGCAGAGAAGCCGGCTCACGGGATATTCCAGCGCGAAGCCGTTACCG
>NZ_CAXTAZ010000039.1:0-47229 GCF_964242715.1 uncultured Enterovirga sp. | reverse complement strand
AGCAGGCGTGGCAGCAGCAATAGTCGAACTCGATGCCCTGCCCGATCCGGTTCGGGCCGCCGCCGAGGATCATGACCTTTTTGGCGTCGCTCGGCCGGGCCTCGTCGGCCATGCCGCCCGCGAAAGGCGGCGCGTAGGTCGAGTACATGTAGGGGGTCGGCGAGGCGAACTCGGCCGCGCAGGTGTCGATGCGCTTGAAGACCGGACGCACGTCGAGGCTGTGGCGGAGCGCCCTGACCTCGGCCTCCCGGGTCCGGGTCAGGACCGCGAGCCGGGCGTCGGAGAAGCCGGCCGCCTTCAGGGCCCGGAAGGCGCCGGGCGTGCGGGGCAGGCCGTGGGTCTTCACCCGCATCTCGAGATCGACGATGCCCTGCAGCTGCTCGATGAACCAATGGTCGATGCGGCAGCTGTCGTAGATCTCCTCGTGCGACCAGCCGAGCCGGAGCGCCTGGGCGACCTGGAGCAGGCGGTCCGGCGTCGCGGTGCCGAGCGCGGCCTTGACGGCGTTGTGGTCGTCGCCGCGGCCGAGCCCCTCGATCTCGATCTCGTCGAGGCCGGTGAGCCCCGTTTCCAACGAACGAAGGGCCTTCTGCAGCGATTCCTGGAAGGTCCGGCCGATCGCCATCGCCTCGCCGACGGACTTCATCGCGGTCGTCAGCGTCGGCTCGGCGCCCGGGAATTTCTCGAAGGCGAAGCGCGGGATCTTCGTCACGACATAGTCGATCGTCGGCTCGAACGAGGCCGGGGTCGCCCCGCCCGTGATGTCGTTGTCGATCTCGTCCAGCGTGTAGCCGACCGCGAGCCGGGCCGCGACCTTGGCGATCGGAAAGCCGGTCGCCTTCGAGGCGAGCGCCGACGACCGCGACACGCGCGGGTTCATCTCGATCACGATCATGCGGCCGTTCGCCGGATCGACCGCGAATTGCACGTTTGAGCCGCCCGTCTCGACCCCGATCTCGCGCAGAACCGCTATCGAGGCGTCCCGCATGATCTGGTATTCCTTGTCGGTCAGCGTCAGCGCCGGCGCGACGGTGATCGAGTCGCCCGTATGAACCCCCATCGGGTCGACGTTCTCGATCGAGCAGACGATGATGCAATTGTCCGCCCGGTCGCGGACCACCTCCATCTCGTATTCCTTCCAGCCGAGGACGCTCTCCTCGATCAGGACCTCGTTCGTCGGCGAGGCGTCGAGCCCGCGCTCGACGATGTCCAGGAACTCCTCGCGGTTATAGGCGATGCCGCCGCCGGTGCCGCCCATGGTGAAGGAGGGCCGGATGATGGCCGGGAGGCCGATCTCGAACAGCGCCTTCAGGCCTTCGCCGAGCGCATGCTCCTGGTACCGCTTGCGGCGGTCGTTCTCGCCCCGCGCCCAGGCGGCCTCGTAGGCGGCGAGCGCCTCGGGCCCCTTCGCGGCCGCCCCGTCGCGGTCGGCGAGGTAGCGGGCCCGGTCGGCCTTCTTCAGGTCGGATGCGTTGGCGAGGCGCGACTTCGGCGTCTCGAGCCCGATCTTGGTCATCGCCTCGCGGAAGAGCTGCCGGTCCTCGGCCTTGTCGATTGCGGCCGCGTCCGCCCCTATCATCTCGACGTCGAACCGGTCGAGCACGCCCATCTTCTTCAGCGACAAAGCCGTGTTCAGCGCCGTCTGGCCGCCCATCGTCGGCAGGAGCGCGAAACCCTTCGCGCGGTCGCCCCGCTCCTTCTCGATGATCTTCGCCACGATCTCGGGCGTGATCGGCTCGACATAGGTCGCGTGGGCGAGATCCGGATCGGTCATGATCGTCGCCGGGTTCGAATTCACCAGGACGATCCGGTAGCCCTCGGCCTTCAGCGCCTTGCAGGCCTGGGTGCCGGAATAGTCGAACTCGCAGGCCTGCCCGATGATGATCGGCCCCGCGCCGATGATCAGGATCGTCGAGATGTCGGTGCGCTTGGGCATGGTTCATCCACACGCGCGCTGGGCCGGGCGCGCGTCAGGTCAGGCAGGGAGATGGGCTAAGGCCGCCGTGTAGCAGGGTGGGCCGGGGAGGGGAAGGCGGGCCAAGCCGACTCTCCTCCACCCCTTCTCGGGTGAGGAACCAGGGCGCACGCTTCTCATGGGTCAGCTCTCGGTCGATGGGAGAGCGGATGGCACACGTAGCTGATGGGTTCCGCCCGGCGGATACTCGCTCGCTAGCCTCGGCCTAGTGGCCGAGCGACACTCGACGCTCCCAAGAAGGACCCTCGTCATGATCTATTCGACCGCTACCATCCCGGTGAATCCGGAACGTGAAACCAAGCTGACCCGTGCGCAGACATGGGCTGGCCTGGAACTCAAGGCCCGCGACGCCCGCCTATTTCTCCCGCCGGGTCTCTGCACGCGCTGCGACGTTGTCGAGGAGAGCGCGACCCATTTCGTCCGCGAAGCCACGATCGGCGGTGCTGACCTCCGCGAGCTCATCACTCTCGAGCACGGGAACAAGGTCACCTTCTTTCAAGCAACCGGTCCGCGCGAAGGCGCGATCATCAACGAACTGCTGGAGGATGAGGCGGGTGCGCTCCAGCTCCGCTTCTACTGCTATCTCGGTCTTCGCGACAAAGCGCCGAACGGCCCCGAGGAGCAGGCCGAACAGGCGCAGTTCGACAGCGACAAAGGCTACACAGCCGCCCTGCTGTCCACGTTAAAGCGCACCCGCGAGCTGGTCGCCGAGGGCCGCCTCTAGCGATCCAACGCCATCAGCCGGTGAATTGCCACCCCGAAGGCAGCTCGCTCTCCGACCAGGGAACCGGACGATGCGGGCATCGCCACGTCCTATCGACGCCTTCGATCCTGCCGGACGTGATCCAGGAGGGCCCGGAGCTTCGGCGCCATATTCTGGCGGCTAGGATAGTACAGGAAGAACCCCGGAAAGCACCGGCAGTATGACTCCAGGACAGAAACGAGATCGCCGCGGTCGAGATAGGGGCGAAACGTCTCCTCGAGGCCGAAGGTGATCCCGGCTCCCGAGAGCGCCATGCGGATCATGAGTGCCATGTCGTTGGTCGTGACCTCGGGCTCGACGTCGACCGCGAAGTCTCGGCCCGCTTCCGTGAACTCCCACCGGAACGGCGCGGCGCGTGGTGCCGGACGCCATCCAACGCAGCGATGCGCGGCGAGTTCGCGGGGATGGGACGGCGCTCCGCGACGGGCCTGGTAGTCAGGCGCACATACGGCAAGCTGCCGTTGGTCGTCCGAAACTGGCAGCGCGATCATGTCCTGCTCGATGACCTCGCCGAGCCGGACGCCGGCATCATAGCCTTGCGCGACGATGTCGATCTCGTCGTCGGTCACAAGCACGTCCAGCTGAACGTCCGGACAGGCTTCCGCGAAGCCGCACAGGAGCGGGCCTGACAGGAAGCTCTCCGCGATGGATGACACGACCAGGCGCAACTGGCCGCGGGGTCCTGCCCGGAGGTCGTGCGTGGCCTCCATCGCCGTCCGGATGTCGACCAGCGACGGGGTGATCTCGGCATGGAGACGCTCGCCGGCCTCGGTCAGCCCCACGCTCCGGGTCGTGCGGTGGACGAGCGTGATGCCCATCGCACTTTCCAGCCGCTTGATGGTCTGGCTGACCGCCGACCTGGTTACGCCCAGACGGTCCGCTGCCGCCCGAAAGCTTCGTTCCTCCGCAACCAGCACGAAGGTCGCAAGGGCATTCAGGTCAGGTGTCATTGGTGAGCGAAGCTAACCACCATGGCAATGGAATGCCAGATACACACGACAGATCCGAACGCCTACCTCATCCATCACAGAAGGCGTCGAGCGAAGGAATCTCGCTCGACGTCGGGAGCGGTCGAAGAGGCAGGCGATGGCAATGGACAAGGTCGTTCTGGTGACAGGCGCCTCGAGCGGGATCGGCGCCGGCATCGCCCGCGAACTCGCGGCGGCGGGAGCCCGGCTGATGCTCGGCGCGCGTCGCACGGACCGGCTCGAGGCCCTTGCCGCAGAACTCCGGCAGGCCGGCGGCACGGTCGCAAGCCGTCGCCTCGACGTGACGAGCCGGGAGGATGTCCTCTCCTTCGCCGAGGCCGCCCGGCGGGAGTTCGGCCGGGTCGACGTGATCGTCAACAATGCGGGCGTGATGCCGCTGTCGCCCATGGCGTCCCTGAAGGTCGACGAGTGGGACCGGATGGTGGACGTGAACATCAAGGGCGTCCTCTACGGGATCGCCGCAGTCCTGCCGGAGATGATCTCGCGCGGCTCGGGCCACATCGTGAACATCGCCTCGGTCGGCGCGCTCACGGTCTCGCCGACCGCGGCGGTGTATTGCGCCACGAAGCACGCCGTCCGCGCCATCTCGGACGGTCTGCGCCAGGAGCGGACCGATATCCGCGTCACCTGCATCCATCCGGGCGTTGTGGAGAGCGAACTCGCCGACACGATCACCGATCCGGTCGCGGCCCAAGCCATGGAGACCTACCGCGCAATCGCCCTGCAGCCCGACGCCATCGGACGAGCCGTGCGGTTCGCGCTGGAGCAGCCGGAGGATGTCGACGTGAACGAAATCGTCGTGCGTCCGACGCGGGCGCCGCACTGATGCGAGCGCCTCCTTTCGTCCTGGCGACGACCCTGGTCGCGGCTCTCGTCACCCCTGCCTTCGCGGAGAATTCCATGACGCGGGCCACGCATCTCTATGCCGGCATGTGGGTCACGGACGATGGCCGCATCCGCCACGAGCTCCTCGCCGGTGGCCGCTACGTCGAGGCGCGCGGCACGCGCGAGTCCGCGTATCAGGGCCGCTATGAGGTGCGGGGCACCCGCATCGAATATTGGGACGACACAGGCTTCACCGCTGATGGCAGTTTCGTCGACGCCGACACGCTCCATCACGGAGGCATGGTGCTGCGCCGACGTGCAAGGCCGTCGGCTCCGCCGCAGCCATGACCCCAGGTATCCCCGGCCCGGATAGCCGCGTCGCGGGATCGATCAGGTCCCTCTCCAGCAGCTTTCGACCAGGAGCATTCCATGACATCCCTTCGCTTGCCCCAGCCACGTTCGATCCCGGGTCGCCGGCTTGCTCTTGCCGCCTCCATCATGATGGCTACGGTTCCCGCGCTCGCATCTCCCGGCGCATCGGACGCCGCCGTGACGGCCCGCAACGAGGGCATCGTGCGTGACGCGTTCCAGCGATGGACCGCAGGGGAGAACGTGTTCCCGATCCTCGTCGCACCGGACGTGGTCTGGACGATTCCGGGCTCCGGCCCCGTGGCCGGTACCTACCTCGGACTGCAGGACTTCGTCGAAAAGGCGTCGCGACCGCTCGTCAGCCGGCTGGCGACCCCTCTCGTGCCTCGGGTCCATCACATCTGGGCGGTTGGGGAGAGGGTCATCATCCGCTTCGAAGCGTCGGCCACGACGACAGGGGGCCACCCCTACCGCAACCAGTTCGTCTGGATTTTCCGGATGAAGGACGGCCAGGTGGCCGAGGCCGAGGCTTTCCTGGATCTCGTCGCCTATAAGGAGGTCGTCGACAAGAACGAGCCTCGCCCGTGAGCGGCCAGCACGAGGTCCTCGCCGCGCAGGACCGGGAGAGCGTTGCGCTCGACCCGGCCTGCCGCCTTGTCGCCCGCATCCTGTGCTAGGCGCGGGACGCGTGTCCGCCTGCTGGCCGGCTTGCTCCCCCTGCCTGGATCGCTATGGCTGGCGCCCCCGCCACCGACGAGTCCGCCATGCCGCTCGATCCAGCTCTTCGCGACCGCATCACGACCTCCGTGGCGGAGGGTTTCGCCGACCAGGTCGCCTTCACGCAGGGGCTGATCCGGTTTCCGTCGGTGCGGGGCGAGGAGCAGGCGATCCAGGATCATCTGTTCCGGGCCTTTCGGGAGCGCGGGCTCGCGATGGACCGGTTCTCGATCGACCACGCGGCGATCGCCGGGCATCCGGGCGGCTCGAAGATCTCCGAGGCGCATTCCGAGGCGCCGATCGTGGTCGGCATCCATCGGCCGCGGGCGGAGACGGGGCGCTCGCTGATCCTGCAATCCCATGTCGACGTGGTGCCGGCCGGGCCGGCCGACATGTGGAGCGCGCCGCCCTTCGACCCCGTGATCCGCGGCGACTGGCTCTACGGACGCGGCGGGGCTGACATGAAGGCCGGCGGGGCCGCGAACCTCTTCTGCCTCGATGCCCTGCGCCGGATCGGGCTCCAGCCGGCCGCCACCGTGACGGTGCAATCCGTCGTCGAGGAGGAATCGACCGGCAACGGCGCGCTGATGACGCATCTGCGCGGCTACCGGGCCGACGCCGTCCTGATCCCGGAGCCGGAAGACGAAAAGCTCGTCCGGGCGAATACCGGCGTGCTCTGGTTCGAGATCGAGGTCCGGGGCATGCCGGTCCATGTGCGCGAGATGGGCGCCGGCCAGAACGCGATCGACGCGGCCTACCGGGTCGTCGGCGCGCTCCGGGCGATCGAGGCGCGCTGGAATGCCGACAAGGCCGGCCGCCCGCATTTCGAGGGCGAGGACCACCCGATCAACCTCAATATCGGCCGGATCGAGGGCGGCGACTGGGCCTCCTCCGTCCCGGCCTGGTGCCGGCTCTCCTGCCGGATCGCGATTTACCCGGGCGTCGCCGCGGCGGACGCCGCACGCGAGATCGAGGCCGCCGTGACCGCCTTCTCGCGGGCCGACCCCTTTCTCGCCAACAACCCGCCGCGGCTCGGCTTCAACGGCTTCTTCGCCGAGGGCTACGTGCTGGAGGAGGGGTCCGAGGCCGAGCGCGTGCTGGGCGAGGCGCACCGGTCCGCGACCGGCTCCGAGCTCGAGAGCTTCATGACGGCCGGCTATCTCGACGCCCGCGTCCACGCCCTCTACGACCGCGTCCCGACGCTCTGCTACGGCCCGGTGAGCCGCAACATCCACGGCTACGACGAATGCGTGAGCCTCTCCTCCCTGCAGCGGATCACGACCGCGATGGCGCTCTTCGTGGCGGAATGGTGCGGCGTTGAGCCGGTCGCCTGATCCCGACCTCGCAGCCCTTACGGCTGACGACAGGGTCCTCTGGAGCGAGGACGTGCTTCGCTTCTGCGACACGGACGCGAATGGCCACGTCAACAACGCCGCCTTCGCGATGTTCTGCGAGAGCGGCCGGGTCAACGCGCTGCGCTCCGTCCTCGGAGAGACCTGTGGGGCCGACACCTTCTTCTCGGTCGCGACGCTGACGATCCATTACCGGGCCGAGCTGCATTACCCGGGACGGGTCCGCTCCGGCACCTGGCTCGCCCGGCTCGGCACGAGTTCCGTGACCTTCGCCCAGGTCCTCCTCGACGACGGCGGCCGGCTCGCTGCGACCTCCGAGGCGGTCGCCGTGCTGATGGATACCGCCACCCGCCGCCCCCGCGCCTTCCCGCCCGCCTCGCGCGCGGTCGTGGAGGCGATGCTACGTTGACCCGACCTCCCTCTTCGCGTCCTGAACCACCCACCGGGATCCTGACACCATGTGGCAGCCGACGACACTCTATCCCGATCCCGCGATCGAGATCCTGGACGAGAGTTTCGCGAAATACCGGATCTTCTCGGCCGGGGTGGAGCGGCTCGCGACGGGCTTCCGCTGGTGCGAGGGCCCGGTCTGGTTCGGGGACCATCGCCAGCTCGTCTGGAGCGACATCCCGAACGACCGGATGATGCGCTGGGACGAGGAGACCGGCGCGGTCTCGGTGTACCGCCAGCCCTCGAACTGGGGCAACGGCAACACCCGCGACCGGCAGGGCCGGCTCGTCACCTGCGAGCATGGCCGCCGGGTCACCCGCACCGAATATGACGGCACGATCACAATCCTGGCCGACAGTTACCGGGGCAAGCGGCTCAATTCGCCGAACGACGTCGTCGTGACCCGCGACGGCTCGATCTGGTTCACCGATCCGGCCTTCGGCATCCTGGGCAATTACGAGGGCCGCGTGGCCGCGCCGGAACTGCCCCAGAATGTCTACCGGATCGACGGCGCGACCGGCGAGATCACCGCCGTCGCCGAAGATATCCGCGGACCGAACGGCCTCGCCTTCTCGCCGGACGAGAGCGTCTTCTACCTCGTCGAATCCCGCGCCGCGCCGAACCGGCTGATCCTCGCCTACGACGTCGGCGAGGGCGGCCGGGCGATCGCGAACCGGCGCACCTTCATCGATGCGGGGCCCGGTACGCCGGACGGGTTCCGGGTCGATGTCGACGGCAATCTCTGGTGCGGCTGGGGCATGGGCTCGCCCGAACTCGACGGCGTCGTCGTTTACAATCCCGACGGACGCCTGATCGGCCGTATTCGGCTGCCCGAACGCTGCGCCAATGTCTGTTTCGGCGGCGCCATGCGGAACCGCCTGTTCATGGCCGCGAGCCAGTCGCTCTACGGGCTCTACGTCAACACGCAGGGCGTCGCCGGGGGGTAGATCCCGTTTCGACCGGCCAGGGGCCGCCTCTCGAAGGGTCGGCGGCTGAGGACCGCGCTAGGACCCTGCAGCGGCTCGCGGCAGCGGCTCAGGGTGAACCCGCTCCATCGTCATGGCCACCGTGACCGTGCAGACGCGCTGCTTGTTCTCGTTCCGCACCTCCACCGTCACGTCCCGGGCATGCCTCTTCGGAAGGCGATCACGACCGATGCTGGCCGCCGATTCCGCGGCCTCATGTTCCGCGGCAGAGAGGTCGGGCATCTCGATCCCTTCCTCATCCTCGTAGAACGTGTCGCCCTCGCGGACGTCGAAATAGAAGATCGGCAATGCAAGGCCTCGCTGTCCGGCTAGGGCGGGCGGGGCTTAGCACAGGCGGAACTCGACCGCCCGGTAAATACGCTCCGGCCGCCAGGGTAAAACACAAAAGCTGCCTGGCCTGTGCAGTCTAAAGTGCCCGGCGGCCTTTCGCGGCCTCCATGTCGACATCGGTCAGGATCGCGCGGGCGACGCTTTGAAGGCGGTCGCGCTCCATCGCGGCCGAGACGACGTAGCCGTAGCCGTCATCCACCCAGCTGAAGGACGAGACCTCGCCGTCGCGCAGGAAGTTCAGCGCGCTTTCCCCGGCCTGGCCGGACCGGACATAGAGCGTCAGGCGCGACCCGGCCCGGTCGGCATACATGAGGAGGGCTGCGACCTCGCGCCCGGCCGGCAGCAGCCGGCCGCCGACCAGGGTCAGGCCGAACCGCTCCTCCAGGTCGGGTATGACGAGGCGTCGCTTCAGGCGTTTCGAGAGCCATTGCGCGAGATGCGCCTCCTCGCTCGCCCGGACCTCGACCGGATGCACCTCCTCGACCACATAGGTCCGGTAGGCCGACAGCGCCTCCTCGGCCATCGCCGCCCAGGCCCTGCCGGCCAGGGGCCGCGGGCCGCCGACAAGGTCGCGAGCGTACCAGCCGGTCGCGCCCCCGAGGGCGAGAAGCAGACAGGCCGCGGCCGCGACAGCGATTCCGCGCCGCAGCCGGCGCCGGCCTTCGGCCCGGATCGCGGCGACGCGGAGCCGGGACGGCACGGGCTCCTCGGCCTTCGGGGCAAGCCGTTCGCGCAGGGCCTGAACCAGTTCGCGGTCGTGGCGCAGCTCCGCCTCCGCCTCCGGCCGGCCCTCGAGATAGGCCGCGAGTGCAGCCTGTCGGTCCGGCCGCAGGCGTCCATCGACATAGGCGGAGAGGTCGTCCTCTCCGACCGGGCGACCGCCGTCGCTCATTTGACCCTCCGGAGGACCGGCGGGGCGGCCGGCTCCACCAGGCGGCGAAGCCGCTCGCGGCCTCGGCTCAGCCGCGACATCACCGTGCCGATCGGCACGCCGAGCACCCGGGCGGCCGCCCCGTAGGACAGCTCTTCCACCCCGACGAGCAGGATCACGGCGCGCTGGTCGTCCGGCAGCCGGTCGAGCGCCGCCAGGATGTCCCGCACGCCCGTGCTGCTCTCCTGGTCGGAGCCGGGCAAGGCGATGTCGGCCGCATGGTCGAGTTCGACCCTGAGCCCCTCCCGACGCCGGCGCCGGAAGCTGTCGACGAAGAGGTTGTGCAGGATGGCGAAGAGCCAGGCCCGAAGGTCGCCCTCCCGGCGTCGAAGCGCCCATCGGGCGACGGCGCGCTCCAGGCAATCCTGGACGAGATCGTCGGCCGCCTCACGGTCGCGCACGAGTGCCCAGGCGTAGCGCCTGAGCGCCGGGATGTGGCGCTCGAGAAGGGTCGATATCTCGTCCATTCAGGCCGGGATCAGGGCTGGGCGACGTGCCAGACGCTGTTGACCCCGTCTCCGGTGACGTCGCCGACCTTGCTGTCCTTGACCCAGGTGTAGAGCGGCTTCTCCCGGTAGGCCCATTGCTTGCCGCCGTCGTCGCGCGTGACGATGGTCCACGCGCCCATCGGCTTGTCGCTGCCAGAGGCCATGAGCGGCGGCCAGTTGGTTGCGCAGGCGCCGTTGCAATTCGACTTCCCGGCAGCGTCCCGGTCGAACACGTAGAGGGTCATGCCCTTCATATCCACGAGGGTCTTGCCCTTCGCGGTGTCGGCGGTCCGGGCCGGCTCCATCCCCTGGGCCTGCACGGCCGGGCCGGCCGCCAAGATGCCGCAGGCCGCGGCAGCCACGAGCAACAATCTCGACATGGTCCATCTCCTCCGATCGGATGATCACACGGGAGACGCCCGCGCGCGCCCTCTATTCCGTGGCCGCCCGAGAAACAGCGTTGCGCCCGGTGCAGGGCGATGCCTGGGGATGACGCATCGGTGATTCGCCCCGACTCTTGCGCCCGAGTCAGACGTTCAGGTAGTCCTAACCCAGCCGGGCGCGAGCATCTGGTCCGGCCATCCTGATCACGGAACGCGTTCATGTGAGCGCTGTCGGACATCGTCCGCCCGCGAGGATGAAGGATTCGCTCCCCGGCGGCGGCGGGGCACCGAGGAGGCGGCGACATGACGGATGCAGTGACGGGGTGGACGGATTCGCGCGTCGAGCTCCTGGGCAAGCTCTGGGGCGAGGGGCTGAGCGCGAGCCAGATCGCGGCTCTTCTCGGAGGCGGCGTCACCCGCAACGCGGTGATTGGCAAGGTCCACCGGCTCGGCCTCTCCGGTCGCGGCAAGACCGGCCAGCCGGCCGCTGCCCGTCCCGCGAGGCCACGCTCGCCGGCCAGCCCGATGCCGCTCGCCGACGTCGCCGCAGGGGTCGAGACGGGCGTGAATGACGGCCCCGCGCCGGCCGAACCCGTCCGGGAGATCGCGCCGGCCGTGGTGCGGCTGCCCGAGCCGATGATCCCGGTGTCGGAACGCGTCTCCATCCTCGACCTTCGGGATTCCATGTGCCGTTGGCCGCTCGGGGACCCGTCCAGTCCCGATTTCGGCTTCTGCGGCGCGCGGGCCACCACCGGCGTGCCCTATTGCGACGCGCATTGCCGCATCGCCTATCAGCCGGCGGCGGAGCGCAAGCGCCTCAGGGCGTGAAGGGTCGCCACGCCGTCATTCCGGGGCTCGCCTGTCCGGCGTAGCCGGCGGGCGAGAACCCGGAACCCGTGGCCCGCACGCCGTGGCTACCTTCCATTCGGTCGGCGCTTCCAGGGGTTCCGGATCCGCGGAGCGCCGCTTCGCGCTGCACCTGGTCCGGAATGACGGCCTAGAACGTCAGCGATAGGTCTCGTCGAAGGAGTAGCCCGTCCCCCGGATGGTCCGGATCGGGTCCGGCAGGCCGTCGTGATGCACGGCCTTGCGGAGGCGGCCGACATGGACGTCGACCGTGCGCTCGTCGATATAGGTGTCCCGGCCCCAGACCCCGTCCAGCAGCTGCTCGCGCGAGAAGACGCGGCCCGGGCTCCGCATCAGGAATTCGAGCAGGCGGAACTCGGTCGGGCCCAGATGAAGGTCGCGGCCGCCGCGCCTGACGCGGTGCTGCACGCGGTCGAGCTCCACATCGCCCTGACGGAGGAGGTCGGCGATCTCGGCCGGCTTCAGCCGCCGGAGCAGGGCCCGGACCCGGGCCAGCAGTTCCGGCACGGAGAAGGGTTTCACGATGTAATCGTCGGCGCCCGTCGCGAGGCCGCGCACGCGGTCGGTCTCCTCGCCCCGGGCGGTCAGCATGATGACCGGCAGCCGCTCCGTCTCGCGGCGCTGCCGGAGGCGGCGGCAGAGCTCGATGCCGGAGAGGCCCGGCAGCATCCAGTCGAGGAGGAGGAGGTCCGGGACCACCTCCCGCATCTTCAATTCGGCCTCGTCGCCCCGGGCGGCGCCGTCGACCACGTAGCCCTCCGCCTCGAGATTGTAGCGGAGCAGCAGCATGAGCGGCTCCTCGTCCTCGGCGACGAGGATGCGGGCAGCCATGTCAGGTCCCGGTCGGGTCGAGGTCGACCCGGGCTTGGCTCGCACGATCGTTCTTCGGCCGCTCGCCCGAGAGCGGCTGCCCGGTGACGAGGAAATGCACGGTCTCGGCGATGTTCGTCGTGTGGTCGCCGATCCGCTCGATATTCTTGCCGTAGAAGAGGAGGTGGGCGCAGAACGAGATGTTGCGCGGATCTTCCATCATGTAGGTCAGGAGTTCCCTGAACAGCGACGTGTAGAGCGCATCGATCGAGCCGTCGCGCTGCCAGACGTCGAGGGCGCGCTCGAGGTCGCGCTGGGCATAGGCGTCCAGCACGTCCGTCAGCTGCTGCATGACGAGGTCCGACATGTTCTGGACGCCGGTCATGATCTTCTTGGCCTGGAAGCCGTCGGAGATCGCGAGCGTGCGCTTCGCGCAGTTCTTGGCGAGGTCGCCGATCCGCTCGAGGTCGCCCGAGATCCGGATGGCCGAGACGACGTCCCGGAGATCGATCGCCATCGGCTGACGCCGGGCGATGGTCGTGATCGCCTTCTCCTCGACCTCGCGCTGGATGACGTCGAGCCGGGCGTCCGACGCGATCACCTGCTGGGCCAGCGGCTCGTCGCGACGCACCAGCGCCGTGATGGTGTCGGCCAGCATCTTCTCGCAGATGCCGCCCATCTCGGCGATGGACGACCGCAAGGTCTCGAGGTCGGCGTCGAAGGACGCGACGATGTGAGAGGACATTCTGTGTTCCCTACGTCCTGAGGCTGGGCCGGGCCGCTCGCCCGGTATCCCGCTCATGCCGGCGAAAGCCGGCACCCGGTCCGGCCGCGAGGTCTGGACCCCGGCTTTCGCCGGGGTGAGCGGAGGTGAGCCCGAGCGCCTTCACGACGCTCACCCGAACCGGCCGGTGACGTAATCGTGGGTCTGCTTCTTGGTCGGGTTCATGAAGATCTGGTTCGTCGGGCCGAACTCGATGACCTCGCCGAGATACATGAAGGCCGTATCCTGCGAGATGCGGGCCGCCTGCTGCATGTTGTGCGTGACGATCGCGATCGTGAACTCGGTCTTCAGCTGCTCGATCAGCTCCTCGACCTTGCCGGTCGAGATCGGATCGAGCGCCGAGGTCGGCTCGTCGAGGAGGATCACCTCGGGCCGCTGGGCGATGGTGCGGGCGATGCAGAGCCGCTGCTGCTGTCCGCCAGACAGGCCCATGCCCGAGCCCTTGAGCTTGTCCTTGACCTCACCCCAGAGCGCGGCTTTCCGCAGCGCCTGCTCGACGCGGTCGTCCATCTCGGCGCGGCCGAGCCGCTCCGTGAGCCGAATACCGAAGGCGACGTTGTCGTAGATCGACATCGGGAAGGGCGTGGGCTTCTGGAAGACCATGCCGACGCGCGAACGGAGCTCGTTCACGTCCGTGCCGGGCGCCAGGATGTTGCGGCCGTCGAGCAGGATCTCGCCCGTCGCACGCTGCTCGGGATAGAGGCTGTAGATGCGGTTGAAGCAGCGGAGCAGGGTCGACTTCCCGCAGCCCGAGGGCCCAATCAGCGCCGTCACCTGCCGATCGCGGAAGCCCATGTTGATGGATTTCAGCGCGATGGAATCGCCGTAGTAGAAATCGAGGTTGTTCACCCGGATGCGGTCGAACTCGGCCCGTGCGTGTCGCGGAGCGGCGGCCGGAGGCGGGGTTATCGCGGCGACTTCGACGCGGAGCGGTTCCGTGCTCATCGGGCGATCTCTTTCTTGATGACGAAGCGGGCGATGACAGACAGCGCCAGGATGGTCGCCGTGATGATGAGGGCGCCGACCCAGGCGAGTTCCTGCCAGTTGGTGTAGGGCGACAGCGCGAACTGGAAGATCGTCACCGGCAGGTTCGAGACCCCGCCGATCAGGGTCGGGCTGAACCAGAAATTGTTGTTCAGCGCCGTGAAGAGGAGCGGCGCCGTCTCGCCCGCGATCCGGGCCATGGCCAGGAGAATGCCGGTGACGATACCGGCCCGTGCCGCCTGCCAGCTGACGAGCGTAATGACGCGGGAGGTCGGGGCGCCGAGGGCGGCGGCGGCTTCGCGGAGGCCGTTCGGCACGAGCCGGAGCATGTCCTCGGTCGTCCGCACGATGACCGGGATCGCGATGATGGCGAGCGCGAGCCCGCCCGCCCAGCCGGAATAGGTGCCGAAGGGCGCGACCGCGAGCGTGTAGACGAAGAGGCCGATCAGGATCGAGGGCGCCGACAGCAGGATGTCGTTGATGAAGCGGACGACGGAGGCGACCTTCGAGGTCTTGGCGTATTCGGCCAGGTAGGTGCCGGCCATGACGCCGATCGGGGTCGCGACCGCGATCCCGAGGAAGGTCAGGATAAGAGAGCCCAGCATGGCGTTGGCGAGTCCGCCGCCGGTGGTGCCAGGGCCGGGCATGGACGCCGTGAACACGGCCGGGCTCAGCGCCGAGATCCCCTGGATCACGAGCATGCCGAGGATCCAGCCGAGCGCGGCGACGCCGATGATCGTGAAGATCAGGCAGGTGACCTTGAGCGCCTGGTCGGCGATGCGGCGGCCGGGCCTGACCCGGCCCCAATCGGGAGCGGCGTCGGAGGGAGGCGGCGTGGTTGCGACGGTGGCCATGGTCCGCCTCCTATCTCTGGCCGACGCGGGACACGAGGATCCGGGCGACGATGAGGACCGCGAAGGTCACGAGGAACAGGATGCAGCCGAGCGCGATGAGCGCGTTCAGCTGCAGGTCGGCCGCCTCGTTGAACTCGTTCGCGATCCGGGACGCGATGGTCGAGCCCGGATCGAAGATCGAGCCCGAGAGCCGGTTCGCGTTGCCGACCACGAAGGTGACGGCCATCGTCTCGCCGAGCGCCCGGCCGAGCCCCAGCATGACGGCGCCGATCAGCGCGACCCCGGTCTGCGGCAGCAGGACGTGCCGGACGACCTCCCAGGTCGTGCAGCCCATGCCATAGGCGCTCTCGCGCAGGATCGGAGGGATCTGGTCCAGCATGTCCCGCGTGATGGAGGCGATGAAGGGGATGATCATCAGGGCCAGGATGATGCCGGCCGTGAAGATCCCGGTCCCGGACGGGACCTGGGAATAGAAGATGGTGCCGACCACCGGGACGCCTTCCACGACGGAGTTCAGCGGCACCTGGAGATAGTTCGCGAGGAGCGGCGCGAAGACGAAGAGGCCCCACATGCCGTAGATGATGGACGGGACGGCGGCGAGAAGCTCGACCGAGGTCCCGATCGCGCCCTTCATCCATTTCGGCGAGAGCTGCGTCAGGAAGATCGCGATGCCGAGCGAGATCGGCACGCCGATGACGAGAGCGATGAGCGACGAGATCAGCGTCCCGGCGACCGCGGGCCAGGCGCCGAAGGTCTCGGTGCCGACATTCCAGGTCGAGCCGGAGAGGAAGCCGACGAAGCCGAACTGCCGGAAGGCGGGCCAGCCGCCATAGATGATCGAGCCGAGGATGCCGGCGAGGACCAGCAGCACCGTCGCGGCGCTGGCGAAGCTGAGCCACCGGAAGATGCGGTCGAAGCCGGCATGCGAGATCCGGGGACGATGGACAGTGTCTTGGTGAGCCATGACCCGGTCTGTAGCAATGGCTGACACCGAACGCTCCTGATCAGTTCCGAACGCTTTTGCGGGCTCGCGAGGCGCGGACCCTGAACCACCCCATCCGAACGGCCGGATGAGGTGGGTTGTAGGTTCCGCCGGCGCTGCGCGCCGCCCGGAACCTCGTGACGTCGAGTTACTGAGTCTTGACCGGCGCGAACGCCTTGGTCTCGATCTCGGTCACGAGCTTCTGCGGCAGGGCGACGTAATCGAGGTCGGCCGCCAGCTTGTCGCCCTTTTCGAGGGCCCACTTGAAGAACTTCACGACTTCGGCAGTCTTCGCCGGATCCTTCGCATCCTGCGGGAGAAGCACGAAGGTGGGGCCCGCGATCGGCCAGGATTCGTCACCCGGCTGGCTGGTCAGCGAGATCCCGAAGCCGGGCTGGGAGTTCCAGTCGGCGCCGGCCGCGGCAGCCTCGAAGGCCTTCGCGTCGGGCGACACGAACTTGCCCGCCTTGTTCTCGAGCAGGGTGTGGGTCATCTTGTTCTGCTTGGCGTAGGCATACTCGACATAGCCGATCGCGTTCACGACCTGCTTCACGGTCGCGGATACGCCTTCGTTGCCCTTGCCACCCTGGCCAACCGGCCAGTTAATGGCAGTGTTGGCACCGAGCTCAGACTTGAAGGAGCTGGACGCCTCGGAGAGGTAGGTGGAGAAGATGCTCGTCGTCCCCGACCCGTCCGAGCGGTAGACCGGAGTGATGTTGGCGTCGGGAAGCTTCACGCCCGGGTTGATGGCGACGATCTTCGGGTCGCTCCACTTCTTGATCTGGCCCCGGTAGATGTCGGCCAGGATCTCGCCCGTCAGCTTCAGCTGGCCAGGCGCGACACCGGCCATGTTGACGACCGGAACGACCCCGCCGAGCACGGTCGGGAATTGCGTCAGCTTGGCTTCGGTCAGCTCGGCGCCCTTCAGAGGAGCGTCGGTCGCGCCGAAATCGACCGTGCGGGCCTTGATCTGGCGGATGCCGCCGCCCGAGCCGATCGACTGATAGTTCACGGTGATGCCGGTCTCGGCCTTATAGGCCTCGGCCCATTTCGCGTAGACGGGATACGGGAAGGTCGCGCCGGCCCCGGTGATGGTCTGGGCGGCGGCAGGCGCCGCGACGACGAGAGCGGCGGCGAGGCCCGCCGCTGCGAAAAGGGTTCGATTCATGGTGCTTGTGGCTCCAAAGGGCCTGTTGCGCCCAAAAGGACGCGGTTCGTACCGACGGGCCCAGGCTGTCCCGCCCGGTCGTGCCGGTCGAGTACGGGGCCCTGGCTGCGGTCGTATGACATCCCTATGACAGTTGGATGACAGCGGCCGGAGTCAGATGCGGGCCGCGGTCCCGGGGCCGACGGGAAGCTGCACGCGTGCCGTTGCGCCCTCGCCCGGTTCGCTCTCGATCGCGAGGCGCCCGCGATGGCGGCCGACGATGTGCTTGACGATCGCGAGCCCGAGGCCCGTCCCGCCCTGGGTCCGGCTCTCGGCCACGTCCACCCGGTAGAAGCGTTCCGTCACCCGGGGCAGGTGTTCGGGCGCGATGCCCGGGCCATGGTCTCGGATCGTGAGTTCGAAGACACGGCCGTCCTCGGACCGGTGCAGCCCGATCTCGATCCGGCCGCCGCTGCTGCCGTATTTGAGGGCATTCTCGACCAGGTTCTCGACGACCCGCAGGAGCTCGTCACGGTCGCCCAGGACCTCGAGCGGCCCGTCGTCGAAAGCAAGGGCGATCTCGACCCCGCGTTCGCGCGCCAGCGGGGCCATCACCTCGATCATGTGATGGACGAGCGGCCCGAGATCGATCGGGGTGACCGGCGCGACATGGGCCTTCAATTCGACGCGTGAGAGCTGGAGCAGGTCGTCCACGAGCCGCGCCATCCGGTTCGCCTGGCCCCGCATGATGTCGAGGAAGCGCTCGCGGGCGGCGGGATCGTTCCGGGCCGGCCCTTTCAGGGTGTCGATGAAGCCGGCGAGCGAGGCCAGCGGCGTGCGGAGTTCGTGGCTCACGGTCGCGATGAAGTCGACCCGCATCGATTCCAGGCGCCGCTCGGCCGAGAGGTCGCGGAAGAACAGCGCCAGGGTCTCGCCCTCGCTGCCCGGCGCGCCCAAGAGACGCAGCCGGACCTGGTAGACCGGATCCGCGGCCGAGAGCCCGCCGAATTCCACGTCCCGGCCCTCGCCGGACCGGAAGGTCTGGCGGATCGCGTCCAGCACCTGCGGCGCGCGGAGCGCGAAGGCGAGCGGCTGGCGCGACCGCAGCCCCGGCACGATCGCTTGCGCCGCGACATTCGACTCCGTCACGACGGCCCGCCGGTCGACCACCACCACGGGGTCTGGCGCGGCCGCGAGCAGGTCGTCCGCGGGCGCCGTCTCGTCCCGCTCGCTCGGTTGCGCCTTGAGGGGGGACGGGACCGGCCGGAGCAGGGCCGCGACGGTGAGCGCCGTGAGTGCGGCCGCGCAGACGAGCATCCCGTAATCGTCTCGCGAAAGGCTGGCGGCGGCCAGCACGGAGCCGAGACAGAGCGCCGACAGGAGGAGAAGAGCGCTCCCGAGCCTGGAGGGCCGGCTGCCCTGGTTTCTCTCGACCTCCGTCATCGCTGCAGCCCGTGCCGACGCCACGGCGCCTGGAAGGGTGCGGGCCCGGTCGCGCCGCCTCGCCGCGTCACAGCTCGCATGCTCGCGGCCCTGGTCGGACCGGCGCGCCGGACGTGGTCCGGGCCGAGGTGTCGGAGGTCCGCATCGCGCGCCAGCCCAGCATCGTCCATCTCCCGCTCGTCGTCATGGAGCAGATGAAGCTGTTCGAAAAGCATGCGGCCATGCGGGGCCTTTCCTCCACGGCAACCTGGATCACCCTCACGAGCGGCGGTGCCTCCACGGACGCGATGCTCGCCGGAAGCGTCGATCTCGTGACGAGCGGCGCCTCGAACCTGCTTCTCCTGTGGGAGAAGACCCCGGCGAGGTGAAGGGGGTCGCGGGCGCCTCCGCCATTCCGACCGTCCTCGTCACCCGAAAACGTGAAGCCGCCGGCGGATGCACCGAGAAGGACCGGATCCGGTGCCGACTCTCGAGGTGTCGGTGCAGCCTCCCGTCGGATGACCTAACCCGGGCGGCTCCTCTCCTCCTCGACCAGCCGATCCCGCCGCCACAGCGAGGGGAACAGCCGCGTCCACAGGAGCGCGACGCCGACTGTGCCGATCCCGCCGAGGACGACGGCCGGCACCGCCCCGAGCCAGGCCGCGAGGAGGCCGGATTCGAACTCGCCGAGTTCGTTCGACGCGCCGATGAAGACGGTGTTCACGGCCGCGACCCGGCCCCGCATCGCGTCCGGCGTCTCCGACTGGACCAGCGTCAGCCGCACCACCACGCTGACCGTGTCGGCGGCCCCGGCCACCAGCAGGCACAGCATGGAGAGCGCGAGCGTGGTGGAGAGGCCGAAGCCGATCGTGGCAAGGCCGAACACGACGATCGCACCGAACAGGACATGCCCGACATTCCGGTCGAGCGGCCGCGTCGCGAGGTATGCGGACATCGCGACAGCGCCGACCCCGGGCATGGAGCGGAGGAGGCCAAGACCGACAGGCCCGGTATGCAGGATCGTCTGGGCGTAGATCGGCAGGAGCGCGGTCGCGCCGCCGAGCAGCACCGCGAAGAGATCGAGCGAGATCGCTCCGAGAAGAAGCGGCCGCGACCGGATGAAGCCGATCCCGGCCAAGACCGTCCCCCAGGTGAGCGCGCGCGGCTCGTGCGGCGGCGCCCGGTGCGAGATCGTGGCGATCGCGATCGAGGCAGCGACGAAGAAGACGGCCGCCGTGCCGAACACGGTCTGCGGCCCCAGGATGTAGAGGAGCCCGCCGGCGGCGGGGCCCAGCACCGTCGCGCTCTGCCAGGAGGTCGCCGCCAGCGTGATCGCCCGGCCGAGGAGAGGGCGCGGCACGAGGTTCGGCAGGAGCGCCTGAGAGGCCGGGTTGCCGAAGGCCCGCGAGGTGCCCGCCGCCACGATCAGGGCGTAGATCAGCCAGAGGGAGCGCTCGCCGGCATAGGCGCAGAGGACGAGCCCGGCGGCCGCGAGCGCATTGCCGGCATAGGCGGCGGCCAGGACGCGCCGCCGGTCGAAGCTGTCGGCGACGTGGCCCGCGACGAGGGCGAGCCCGATCGCCGGCAGAAACGCGGCGAGACCGGCGAGGCCGAGCGCCAAGGCGCTTTGGGTCAGGTCGTAGACGAGCCAGCCCACCGCCACGTTCTGCATCTGCAAAGCCGCGCCCGACAGGAAGCGGGCCAGGCAAAACCTCGTGAAATCAACTTGCCGGAACAGGCTCCAGGCCGTCCCTCCCGCCGCGTCCATCAGCGCCCTTCCGGTCACACCTCGGCTCCGATAGCGCGACCGGGTCCGGATGGCGATTGTCCCGCGACCGCCCCGGCGCTAGGAGCGAAGACGGCTCGGAGACCGGCAGGCAGGCCGGTCGGGCCGTCACGGGATCGCTCATGCGCAACGCCCTCAGACTGGCGCTCCTTTTGGCTGCTGCCGCCACCGTGGCGGGCTGCGCCTATTACCCCGTTCCGCCGGACCCGATCCGCTACGTCACCTCCCCGGCGGACATCACGACGTGCCGGCGGCTCGGGAATGTCGGCCTTGCCCGCACCGACGGCGTCGGCGAGATGGATTATTCGGAGCTCACCGCGATCCTGCCGAACGACGGCAGCTACGGCCGCGGCTACGGCCTCGCCCGCGGCGGTTATGGCGGCGCCGAGATCCCGGGCCCCCATTTCGCGGTCCGGCTGAACACGATGCGGGACGCAGCGGTGACGCTCGGCGCGACCGACCTCTACCTGAAGAAGCGCATCTACCGCGATTACTCCTATGTCGAGGGGCTTGCCTACCGCTGCCCACGCTGAGGCCGCGCGACCCCGACGAGGGCACGCGGGCCCTGGGCCGAGGCACGCAGCCCTCGGCTGAGGCCTGACCGCAACGGTTTCGGAACGCTTCGCGGGCAGGATCAGCGCGTGCGTCGACCACCGCCGGCCACAGAGCAGCCGGAATGGGTCTCGACCTCGCCACGCTCAGCATCTCGACGGTCTTCGTCACGGCGCTGGTCGGCATCCTGCTCATCTTCTCCTGGTGGCAGAACCGGAGCGTCGGCGCGCTCGCCTGGTGGGGATCGGGCCTCGTCCTCGCGTCCCTGTCCTGCGTCTTCCTGGCCGGACGGGCCATCTTTCCCGGCTGGCTCTCGATCGGGTTCGGTAACGCGCTGCTGTTCTCGGCCTTCGGGTTGTTCTGGGCAGGGTGCCGCGTCTTCGAACGGCGCCCGATGTCCTGGATGGTGGTCTTCGCGGGGGCGCTCCTGTGGCTGGCGGCCTGCGGCGTTCCGGACTTCTACCGGTCCTTCAGCTACCGCGTCGGGCTGTCGTCGGTGATCACGAGCAGCTATGCGCTCTTGGGCGCCTGGGATATCTGGCGGGGACGGTCGGAGAGGCTCGTCTCGCGCTACCCGCTGGTGGTCATCCTGGTCGCGCATTCGGCCATGGTCCTCTCGCGCTATCCCACGCTCGGCCATTGGGGCTTCCCGGACGAGCGCATGGTGTTCACCAAGACCTGGGTCGTGGCCCACGCCTTCGAGGGCCTGATGTTCGCCGTGACGAGCGCGTTCCTGCTTCTCGCGATGACGAAGGAACGGGTCGAGTGGGAGCAGCGCACGATCGCCTCGCGCGACCCGCTGACCGGGATGCGGAACCGGCGCGCCTTCCTGGCCGAGGGCCGGGACCTCCTCGACCGCGCGCGCCGCGCCGGGACGACCTCTGCCCTGCTGCTACTCGACCTCGATCATTTCAAGCACGTGAACGACCGGTTCGGCCACGGGGTCGGCGACCATGTGCTGCGCGGCTTCTGCGGCGCGGCCCTGCGAAGCCTCCCGGCGGACGCCCTCTTCGCCCGGATCGGCGGCGAGGAATTCGGCTGCCTTCTGCCCGGACACGACGAGGCAGGGGCGTCGCGGGTGGCCGAAGAGGTCAGGGCCGCCTTCGCGTCCTGCCGGTTCGAGGCGAACGGACTCGGCTTCGGGGCGACGGTCAGCATCGGCATCGCGACGAGCGACGATGTCGGCCATATCATGGACGCTCTCCTGGCGGCCGCCGACGTCTCCCTCTACAGCGCCAAGGATAACGGCCGGAACCGGGTCGCGACCCTCGGCGACCCTGCCCTTCCGTCGGAATACAGGCCCGTCGGACCCTTCCCGATCGCGGCCTGAACGCGTCCGGCCAACGGCCGGGCTTGCGCCGGGGCGGGCCCGGCCCCATCACCCGGCCATGGCCGACGGCGACAACTCCCAGCGCCAGCCTGCTCTGCCGATCGACTCGGCCCTTCCGGACCTGCTCTCCGCCCTTGCGGCCGGGCCGAGCGCGGTCCTGGTCGCGCCGCCCGGCGCCGGCAAGACGACCCGCGTGCCGCTTGCTCTCGTCCAGGCGCCCTGGCTCGACGGCCATCGCATCATCCTCCTCGAACCGCGCCGGCTCGCGGCCAGGGCGGCGGCGGACCGGATGGCCTCGACGCTCGCCGAGCGGGTCGGCGACACCGTCGGCCTCCGGGTCCGGCTCGAGACCCGGGTCTCCGCCCGGACCCGGATCGAGGTCGTGACCGAGGGCGTCTTCACCCGCATGATCCTCGACGATCCGGGGCTGGACGGCATCGGGGCCGTGATCTTCGACGAGTTCCACGAGCGCTCGCTCGATGCCGATCTCGGCCTCGCGCTCGCGATCGAGTCGCAGGGCGCGCTCCGGCCCGACCTGCGCCTCCTCGTCATGTCGGCGACGCTCGACGGCGCCCGCGTCGCCGCTCTCCTCGGCGACGCGCCCGTGATCCGCTCCGAGGGCCGCGCCTTTCCGGTCGAGACGCGCCATCGCGGCCGCGACCCGTCCCGGCGGATCGAGGAGGATGTCGTCGAGACGATCCTTCTGGCGCTCCGGGCCGAGCCTGGCTCCCTGCTGGTCTTCCTGCCGGGCGCGGGCGAGATTCGGCGCGTCGCGACCGCGCTCGCCGAGCGCCTGCGCGATCCGGCCGTCGAGATCGCGCCGCTCTTCGGCGCGCTCGAACGGGCCGAGCAGGACCGGGCCATCCGTCCGGCCTCGCCCGGGCGCCGCAAGGTCGTGCTCGCGACCGCGATCGCGGAGACCTCGCTCACGATCGAGGGGGTGCGGGTCGTGATCGACAGCGGCCTTGCCCGGGTGCCGCGCTACGAGCCCGGGATCGGCCTCACCCGCTTGGTCACCGAGCGGGTGTCGCGCGCCTCCGCCGACCAGCGCCGCGGCCGCGCCGGCCGGACCGAGCCCGGCCTCTGCTACCGGCTCTGGGAGGAAGCCGCGACCGGAGCGCTCGAGCCCTTCGGCCGGCCCGAAATCCTCTCGGCCGACCTTGCCTCCCTCGTGCTCGATTGCGCCGAATGGGGAGTCCGCGATCCCGCTGCCCTGCCCTTCCTGGATCGGCCTCCCGGGCCGGCTCTGCAGGAGGCCAAGGCTCTCCTCACCGAACTCGGCGCGATCGACCTGGAGGGCCGCATCACGGCAGCGGGACGCCGGCTGCAGGCCCTGCCGCTGCCGCCGCGCCTCGCCCGCATGGTCGTGGCCGGCGCGGAGGGAGGGGCGGCGCGGGAGGCCGCGACCCTGGCCGCGCTTCTCGTCGAGCGTGGTCTCGGCGGCGACGCGGCCGACCTGGAGGAGCGGCTCGACCGTCTGCGGAGCGACCGGTCCGGCCGGGGCGCAGAGGCCCGGCGGCTGGCGGATGGCTGGGCCCGGATCGCGTCGGCCGGACGCCCTGCTGCCCCGACGCAGAGCGCGGAGGAGGACGGCATCGGCCGATGCCTCGCGACCGCCTATCCGGACCGGATCGCCCGGGCCCGTGGCGCGCCCGGCGAATACGTCATGGCGAATGGGCGGGGGGCCCGGATCGAGCCGCATCTCGCGCTGGCGCGCGCGCCCTTCCTGGCGGTTGCGGAGATCGCCGGCGCGGCGGCCTCGGCCCGCATCCTGGCGGCCGCCCGGATCACGCCGGCCGGGATCGAGGCGGTCGCGGGCGAGCGCATCGTGCAGCGCGACGAGGTTTCGTTCGACACGGCCTCGCGCTCGCTCCGGTCCCGCGCGACGCGCCGCCTCGGCGCGCTCACGCTGTCGGACCGGCCGCTGCCCGTGCCGAAGGACGAGGCGGCTGCCCGCGCGCTGGCCCGAGGCCTCGCCGGACTCGGTTCCGCCGCCTGGCCCTGGTCGCCCGCGACGCGGCAATGGCGCGACCGGGTCCTCTTCATGCGGTCGGCCGAGGGAGACACCTGGCCGGACCTGTCGGACGATGCCCTCGCCCGCGAGGCCGAGAGCTGGCTCGCCCCGCATATCTTGGGCAAGTCGGGGCTCGCCGAATTCGGCCCCGGCGACCTTCGCGCGGCCATCGAGGACCTCGTGCCCTGGTCCCTGAGGCGGCGACTGGACGAGGAGGCCCCGACGCATCTCGTCGTGCCGACGGGCTCGGAAATCCCGCTCGACTATGCGGCGGAGGGAGGCCCCGCGATCTCGGTCCGAGTGCAGGAGCTGTTCGGCCTCGTGCAGCACCCGACCGTCGCGGGAGGCCGCATCCCGCTCGTGCTGAATCTCCTGTCGCCGGCCGGGCGACCGATCCAGGTGACCCGCGACCTGCCGGGATTCTGGCGCGGTTCCTGGGCCGCCGTCAGGTCCGAGATGCGTGGCCGCTATCCTCGCCACCCCTGGCCCGAGGACCCGGCCGGCGCCGAACCGACCCGGCGGGCGAAGCCACGCGGGACGTAGCCGGTCGCGCCGGGATCAGGCCCGGGCGCGGGCCGAGAGGCGGCGTCCGGGAGCCTTGCCGGAGATGTCGACCGGGCCCTGGCTGCCGAAGGCGCCGTCGGGGCCGAGGCCGCGCAATTCGGCCGAGATCCGGAAGCGGCCCTCGTCCTCGTCGTGCACGCGGAAGAGATGGTAGCCGGCCCGGTGGGTCAGGGTGCCGCCCCGCGCCGAGGCGCTAGGCGCCCCGACCACCGGGACAGGACGATCGTCGGGCCCCACCAGCATCGCGAGCGAGCCCGTATGGTTGTGGCCGTGGATGACGAGATCGGCCCCGACCCGCCCGATCATGGCCTCGAACCGCTCGGCATCGACCAGGTTTCGGCCGGCCGGCGCCCCGCCGACATGCGGCGGATGGTGGATCAGGACGACGCGCAGCAGCGGTTCCGGCGCAAGCGCCTGGAGCAGAGCCTCGGCATGTTTCACCTGGGTACGGCCGAGCTTGCCGCTCGCCACGAAGGGCGCCGTTGGTATGGCCGAGGACAGCCCGACGAAGGCGACCGGTCCGCGGCGCCGGACGAAGGGAAAGCGCGTGAGCCCGGGCTCGTCCCCGACCGCATAGGGGTCGAGCGCCGCCATCAGGCCTTCCAGCGAGCCATACACATAGGCGTCGTGGTTGCCGGGCACGAAGGTCACGGTCTCGGGCGTGCCGAGACCGTCGAGGAAGATGCGCGAACTCGGCCATTCGCTGGCGAGGCCGAGATTGCAGACGTCGCCCGTGCAGATGATGTGGTCCGGCGCCTGTTCGCGCAGGTCGCTGACCAGCGAGGCCAGAAGGTCCATGTCATGGGCATCGCGCCGACCGCGACGCCAGTTCACATAGCCCGTGATGCGCTTGCCGAGCAGATGTTTGAGCGCCGGCCGCGGCAGCGGGCCGACATGCGGATCGGTCAGGTGGGCGAAACGGAACATGTGCCCGACCTCGCCCGGCGACCGGATCGGCGTCAAGCCTCGTTTGAGACGCCCCCGGAGGCTCGCCGCTTCCGTCGAATCAGGACAGGCTGGCGGGGAGCAGGGTCGAGCGAATCTTGTTGTCGCTGAGGTCGAGAGACGGGGACCAGGCAAAAGCCGGCTTGCGGTTCAGGACCGACAGGATGAAGGAGACCAACATGAGCGAAATTCCAGTCAAGCTTGACCTTATTTAGCTCTGCGCTCAGTGCACGCCAAATGCCAAGTTGAGGGTCCAGCCATGCTCATTCGACATGGACTTGGTCATCGATCGGTAACAACTCGGGAGTTCAGGTGAGACAGGACGGCCGTCTGAACCCTGTCCTTCGGGGCGCCCTGCACACCTGGTTCAGGCTGTCGCGCGGTCTCACCCTCGGGGTCAGGGGCGCCGTGATCGACGGCCAGGACCGGGTGCTCCTTGTCCGCCACACCTATGTGGGCGGCTGGCACATGCCGGGGGGTGGCGTGGAGGCGGGCGAGACCGCGGGCGAGGCCCTCGTACGGGAGCTGACCGAGGAAGCCGCGATCGCGATTACGCACCCTCCGCGGCTGCACGGCATGTTTTTCAACGGCCACGCCTCCCGGCGGGATCACGTCCTCGTCTATGTAGTGCGGGACTTCCTCGAACTCGGCCCGAAGGCCCCGGACCGCGAGATCGCCGCCACCGGGTTCTTCCCCCTCGCGGAACTTCCACCCGACACCACGCGCGGGACGCGGGCGAGGCTCGACGAGATCGTGTCGGGCCGCGCGCCCTCGCCGCACTGGACGTGACGCGACCGGCGCGAGGACCCGACCGGTCCCGGCCGCGTTGAGACGCGACGGCCTGCCCTCGCCTCTGCGACGGTCGGGTGATAGAGCCCGTCTCGCGCCAGGGAGCCTGCATGAGCAGTGAGGAACGCGGTCAACGCGCCGCGACGGGCGTCAAGGGCCTCGACGACGTGTTGGCCGGCGGCTTCGTACGGCGGCGGATGTACTTGCTGGAGGGCTCGCCCGGCACCGGCAAGACGACGATCGCGCTGCAATTCCTGATCGAGGGCGCCCGACTTGGCGAGCGCAGTCTCTACATCACCCTCTCGGAGAGCGAAGAGGAACTGCGCGACGGCGCCTCGTCGCATGGCTGGACGATCCCGCAGGGGATCGAGATATTCGAGCTCGCCCCGCCCGAAAGCCTGCTCGATGCCGACCAGCAGCAGAGCGTCCTCTACTCGTCCGATCTCGAACTCGGCGAGACGACGAAGCGGATCTTCGAGGCGATCGAACGGCTGCGCCCGTCCCGCGTCGTGCTCGACAGCCTGTCCGAGATCCGTCTTCTGGCCCAGGGCTCGCTGCGTTATCGGCGCCAGATCCTCGCCCTGAAACACTTTTTCTCACGCCATCAGACGACGGTGCTGCTGCTCGACGACATGACGAGCGAGCCCGACGACAAGACGGTGCATTCTCTCGCTCACGGCGTCGTCCAGCTCGAACAGCTCGCACCCAGTTACGGCGCCGAACGGCGCCGGCTGCGGGTGGTGAAGTATCGGGGCACGGCCTACCGGGGCGGTCACCACGATTACACGATCGCGCATGGCGGCGTCATAGCCTTCCCGCGTCTCGTCGCGTCGGAGCATCGACGCAGCTTCTCCCGGGATCCTGTCTCGAGCGGCATCCCGGGCCTTGACGAGCTGCTCGGCGGCGGCGGCGAGCCCGGCTCGGCCACGCTCCTCATCGGTCCGTCGGGAGCCGGGAAGACCCTGCTGACCTACGGCTTCGTGGCCGCCGCCATCGCACGCGGCGACAAGGCCGCGATCTTCACCTTCGACGAGGAGATCGGGCTCCTGAAGACGCGGACGCGCGAGCTGGGGCTCGACCTCGATGCGATGGAGCGGAGCGGGACGCTTCTGCTCCAGGCCGTCAACGCCGCGGAACTCTCGCCGGGCGAGTTTGCCCATCGGGTCCAGACCGCGGTCGAGGTGATGGGCGCAACGACGGTCGTGATCGACAGCCTGAACGGATACCAGGCCGCCATGCCGGACGAGCAACACCTCGTGCTGCACATGCACGAGATGCTGCAATATCTGGACCGGCAGGGCGTCTCGACCTTCATCACCCTGGCCCAGCACGGCATCGTCGGGGAGATGCGGTCGCCGGTCGACGTGACCTACCTGTCCGACACCATCATCCTGCTGCGCTATTTCGAAGCCATGGGTGAGATCCGCCGCGCGATCTCTGTCATCAAGAAGAGGGCCGGACCCCACGAGCGCACGATCCGGGAATTCCAGATTGGTGCGACGGGCATCTCGGTCGGCGCCCCGCTGCAGCAATTCCACGGGGTGCTGCGCGGTGTTCCGACGTTCCACGGAGATGCAGAGACACTGATCGGCGAGGCGGGAGCGTGAATCCGGGCGACCGCAATCCGGAGCAGGTTGCGGTCCTCGCACCGCTCGGGCGCGACGCCGAGCTGATCTGCCGCGTCCTCGGCGAGGATCTCATCGACGCGACATCCTGCCCGGACCTGCCCGGGTTGCTGCCGCTCCTCGCCAGCTCGGCGGTTGCCGTGGTCACGGAGGAATCGTTGCAGACGGCCGACATCTCGGGCCTCGTCGCGAAGATCGAGGCGCAGCCGCCCTGGTCGGATTACCCCTTCATCCTGCTGACGCTTCGGGGCGGCGGCCAGGACCGCAACCCGGCCGCGATCCGGCATATGCGGGCGCTCGGCAACGTGACGTTCCTGGAGCGCCCCTTCCACCCGATGACGCTGGTCAGCCTCGTCCGGACCGCGCTCGCGAGCCGGCGCCGGCAATACCAGGCGCGCGACCGGCTGGCCGCGCTGGAAGCCAGCCGGGCCGAGCTGGCGCGGAGCGACGACCGCCTCAAATTCGCGCTGCAAGCCGGGCGGCTCGGCGCCTGGGAGCTCGACCTCGTCCGGATGGAGCTCAACACCTCCGACCAGGCCAAGGTGAATTTCGGCGTCTCGCCCGAGGCCGACCTCACTTATTCGGGCCTCATGCAGCTGATCCACCCCCGGGACCGCGCGCGCGTGACCGAGGCCGTGCAGGTCTCGATCGACAGCCGCGCGGATTACGAGATCGAATACCGCGTCCTGACGGGGGCCGGCGAAACCCGCTGGGTCGAGCTCCGGGGCAGGGCCAGCTACGACGGCGACCAGCCCATCCGGATGGTCGGCGTGTCGCTCGACGTGACCCAGCGCAAATTCGCCGAGGAGCGCCAGCACCTGCTGATCCGCGAGCTGCATCACCGGGTGAAAAACACGCTCTCGACCGTGCAGGCGATTGTCGGCTCCACGGCCCGGGGCGCGACCACGATCGACGACTTCTACCGCGATTTCACGGGCCGGATCATGTCGCTCGCGAACACGCACTCCATCCTCACGGAAGAACTCTGGCAGCGCGCCTCGCTGCACGATCTCCTGTCGAAGGAGCTCGATCTCTATGACGACGGCCATGCCCGCGTGCGGGTCAGCGGGCCGGAGGTCGAACTGCCCTCCGATTACGCCGTGCCGCTCGGCATGGCCTTCCACGAACTCGCCACCAACGCGGCGAAATACGGCGCGCTCTCGAATGGCGAGGGGCATGTCGACGTCACCTGGTCGGTGGATCCGGACGGCGATGCGAAGCGCCTCCATCTCAGCTGGATCGAGGCCGGCGGCCCGCCGGTCGCGACCCCGCAGCGCCAGGGTTTTGGGACGCGGCTCCTCGAACGGGTGCTCACGGCCCAGGTCAAGGCGGAGATCGGGACCGATTACGACCCGGGCGGGCTGAAGCTGTCCATGACCTTCGCGCTTCCCGATCCCGGGCGCCCGACCACGCCCGGACTCGCCCCGTGAGCGCGACCCCGCATCCCGGTCCGCTCGCGGGGCTCAAGGTGGTCGAACTCGGCCAGCTGATCGCGGGCCCCTTCGCGGCCCGGATCCTCGCCGAATTCGGCGCCGAGGTCGTGAAGGTCGAGGCGCCGGGGGCGGGCGATCCGCTCCGGACCTGGCGCAAGCTGCATGACGGCACCTCCCTCTGGTGGCGCGTCCAAGCCCGCAACAAGCGCTCCCTCACGGCCGACCTGAAGACGCCGGAGGGACAGGAGATCGTGCGCCGGCTCGCAGCCGAGGCCGACATCCTGATCGAGAATTTCCGCCCGGGCACGCTCGAGGGATGGGGGCTCGGTTTCGACGCGCTCCATGCCATCAATCCCCGCCTCGTGATGGTGCGGCTCTCCGGCTACGGCCAGACCGGACCCTACCGCGAGCGCCCGGGCTTCGGGGTTATCGGCGAGGCGATGGGCGGCATCCGCTACACGACGGGCTCGCCGGACCGGCCGCCTGCCCGCACCGGCATCTCGATCGGCGACACGCTTGCGGCCCATTACGGCGTCATCGGTGCGCTGATGAGCGTGATCCACGTGATCCGGAACGGGGGACCCGGCCAGGTCGTCGACGTCGCGCTGCACGAGAGCGTCTTCAACTGCATGGAAAGCCTCGTTCCGGAATACGGGGTTTTCGGCGAGATCCGCGAACGGTCGGGCGGGGCTTTGCCCGGCATCGTGCCGACCGACGCCTATCCGTGCAGCGACGGCTTCGTGCTCATCGCCGGCAACGGCGATTCCATCTTCCGCCGCCTGATGCGGGCGATCGGCCGGCCGGACATGTCCGACGATCCCCGCTTCGCGCGGAATGACGGCCGCGCCGCCCATGTGGAACTGATTGACGGCGCGATCGCGGCCTGGACGCAAGATCGCACCATCACGGAGGCGATCGACTTCATGAACGAGGCCGGCGTGCCGGTCGGCCGCATCTACAGCGCCGCCGACATCCTGGCCGATCCGCATTACCGCGCCCGCGACATGATCCTCGACACAGTCCTGCCGGACGGCACCCCGATGCCGGTTCCGGGCATAGCCCCGAAACTCTCCGCGACGCCGGGCGAGATGCGGACGATCGGGCCTGAACTGGGGGCGCATACGGACGAGGTCCTGGCCGGGCTTGGCTACGGGGCCGAGGACGTCGCCGACTTGCGACGGAAAGGGATCGTGTGATGCAGCCCGACATCGCCGCCCGGGTCATGATCCACGAGGTCGCGCCGCGCGACGGGCTGCAGATCGAGCCCCGCTTCGTGCCGACGGACGAGAAGGTCGCCTGGATCGACCGGCTCTCCGGGACCGGACTCGCCAAGATCGAGATCACGTCCTTCGTCTCGCCGAAACATGTCCCGGCCTTGGCCGACGGCGAGGAGGTGGTGCGCCGCATCCGGCGCCAGCCGGGTATCCTCTACGCCGCCCTGATCCCGAATGCCCGCGGGGCCGAGCGCGCGGCTGCGACGAAGCTCGACGAGATCAACGTCGTGATCTCGGCCTCCGAGACGCATAATCGGGCCAATCTCCGCATGGACCGGGCCGCGTCCTTCCGGGCGCTGGCGGATATCCGGACCGCGCTGGCCGACACCGGCATCGCGCTGACCTCCAGCATCGCGACGGCGTTCGGCTGCCCCTTCGAGGGCCGTCAGGATCCGGCCAAAGTGCTGGACCAGGTCACCCGATTGCTCGACGAGGGCTGCACGGCCGTGACGCTCGCCGACACGACCGGAATGGGCAATCCGCGCCAGGTCGCCGACCTCGTCGCGGCGACCCTCGCCCGCCATCCCGGCCTTCCGCTGACCCTGCATGTTCACAACACGCGCGGCGTCGGCCTCGCCAATGTCCTGGCCGGCTGGCAGGCCGGGGCCGTCCGCTTCGATGCGGCGCTTGGCGGGCTCGGCGGCTGCCCCTTCGCGCCGGGCGCGACCGGCAATGTCTGCACCGAGGACGTCGTCAACATGTTCGAGGAGATGGACGTCGCGACGGCCGTCGATCTCGACGCCCTGATCGCCCTGTCCCGGGACTTGCCGGACATGGTCGGCCACGACGTCCCCGGCCAGGTCCGGGCCGCCGGCCGCCCCCTCGACCTCCACCTCGCGCCGGCCTTCGCCTAGGCTCCCGCCAGTCCCTTGTACCTCAACCATTCACATGGAAAGGAGCTGACCCGGAGACCCGGCTTCAAGAAGCCGCCGGGTCGTCCCGAGGAGCTCCCATGCGATCACTCCGCTTACTGGCCGCCGCTGCCTGTCTGGTTGTCACGACCTCTGCCTTCGCCGATGCGCTCGAAGGCCGCTTCAGGGTGCAGGGCACCGATCCGGGCACCGGCGAGAAGTATTCGGGCACCGTCGCCATCGAGAAGACCGGACAGGTGACTTACCGCTTGGTCTGGCAGATCGGCGATACCCGCTACATCGGCACCGGGATCGGCAGCCCGAGCGGGCTCGCCGTGTCGTACAAGGCCGGGAGCGAGACCGGCATCGGCATCTACAGTCAGGAGGGCGACAAGTTCGCCGGGTTCTGGACCTACGCCGGCGGCAAGACGGTCGGCCAGGAAACCTGGACGGCGCGCTGAGCTGATCCGATCGGCAGAACCGCAGGCGGTCCTTCGAGGCCCGGCTACGCCGGGCGCCTCAGGATGAGGAGTGTGGTGGAATCCTCGCCCGCCTCATGCCGAGGTGCGAGACAGAGGCGAGCCTCGAGGCACGCAGGACGCTGCGGTTCAGCTTTCCTTGCCGAGCCCCGCCGTTGCCCGGTCGAGGGCGGCAGCCGTTTCGGAACGGGTCGGCAGCGTCGCGTCACTGATATGGGCGATGTTCTCCGCCGGCGTCTCGATCTCGGTCGCCTCGGTCCCGTCGTCGCCGGTGAAGCCCGAGGCGAGCCGGGCCGCCTCGGATTCGCCCTGTGGCTCGGCCGACAGCTGGGCCTGGACGTCGTCGGGCCGGGCCTGGTCGGCCGGGTTGTCGCTCAGCCCCTGCCCGTTCTCGTCACGATAGGCGCTGAAAGTCTTCAGGTTCGCGATCTTCTCGTCGGCCATGGGTGTCTCCTGTTGGACGAGGAAACACCTGGGCCGCGAAAGGGTTGCCGCGGCCCATCGACTTGGGCCGGCTTCAGCCGATCCCCTCGAAGAGCGCACTCGAAATGTAGCGCTCGGCGAAGGAGCAGGCGACGGTGACGATGCGCTTGCCTTCCATGCCGGGCCGTGACGCGATCTCGAGCGCGACCGCCACGTTGGCGCCCGTCGAGATGCCCCCCGGGATGCCCTCGACCTTGGCCAGGAGCCGCGATGTCTCGAAAGCCGTCTGGTTTCCGACCGTGACGATCTCGTCATAGACCTTGGTGTCGAGCACGCCCGGAACGAAGCCCGCGCCGATGCCCTGGATCTTGTGCGGGCCGGGCTGGCCGCCGGACAGGACCGGGGAATCCTCGGGCTCCACCGCAACGACGCGCAGATTCGGCAGGCGCGGCTTCAGCACCTCGCCGACGCCCGTGATCGTGCCGCCGGTGCCGATGGCGGAGACGAAGACGTCGAGCTCGCCTCCGGTGTCGTTCCAGATCTCCTCCGCGGTGGTGCGGCGGTGGATCTCGGGATTGGCCGGGTTCTCGAATTGCTGTGGCATCACGGCGCCCGGGATCTCGCGCAGCAGCTCCTCGGCCTTGGCGATCGCGCCCTTCATGCCCTGCGGACCCGGCGTCAGGACGAGCTCGGCGCCGAGGAAGGCCAGCATCTTGCGGCGCTCGATCGACATGGTCTCCGGCATCACCAGCATCAGCCGGTAGCCGCGCGCGGCCGCCACGAAGGCGAGCGCGATCCCGGTATTGCCCGAGGTCGGCTCGACCAGCGTGCCGCCCGGCTTCAGCCGGCCGGAAGCCTCGAGCGCGTCGATCATGGCGACGCCGATCCGGTCCTTCACGCTCGCGATCGGGTTGAAGAATTCGAGTTTCAGCAGGATCTCGGCCTTGACGCCCTTCTGCTGGGCGAGCCGGTCGAGGCGGACCAGCGGCGTGTCGCCGATGGTTTCGGTGATCGAGCCATAGACGCGGCCGCGTCCGGGCGTGCGGCCCGTCGCGGTCAAGGACGTTTTCAAGGCGGATTCGGCCATCTCTCGTCTCCTTGTTTCAGCGCGAGAATAGCAATTCCCGATGGATTGTCGATGATCTGCTCAAAACACGAACTCAGATCGTGAAATCGGCAGGTCGCGCGGCCGCCAGCGGACCGGCCTCGCGGCAAAGGTCGTCCAGCGTCATGGCGTCGAGCGCGGACAGGAAGCCGGCCGAGGCCTGGTCGATCGCAGGTTCGATCACCCGGTGGAGGAGAGCCGGCCCGGGCCGGCCCGCCCCATCCGGCTCGTCCCCACCCACCGCCCGTACGATGTCGCCGACGGAAATCCGCCGCCGCTCGCGCGCGAGTTCGTAGCCGCCGCGCGGCCCTCGGACGCCCTTGAGGATGCCGCCCCGGACGAGCGCCTGCAGCACCGCCTCGAGATGGCGCGGCCCGAGTTGGAGCCGATCCGCCAATGCCCGGGCGGAGACCGGCACCGGCCGGGCATGGAGCGCGACGTCGATCGCGGCCGCGATCGCGTAGAGGGTCCGACGCGGCAGCAGCGTCATGGCTCGGGCCGGAGGTTTGGGGCCTGCCCGGTCGACCCGAAGCCGCCCTCGCCGCGGCGGGATGCGGTCGCGAAGTCGCTGACGACCGAAAAGACGGGCCGGCCGACCCGGACGAAGACCATCTGGGCGATGCGCTCGCCCGGCGCGACCGTGATGTCCGGGCTTCCGGGGGCGTTGCGGTTCCAGGCCGAGACCAGCACGGGACCTTCGTAATCGGCGTCGATGATGCCGACGGTGTTGCCGAGGACGAGGCCCCTGTGGCCCGTGCCCGAGCGCGGGGCCACGAGCCCGCACCATTCCGGATCGCCGATCCGGATCGCGAGCCCGGCGGAGATCAGGACCGGGGCGGCGGCTGCCCGTAGGCGCAGCGGTTCGTCGAGGCAGGCATGCAGGTCGAGCCCGGCCGCGAGGTCCGAGCCCCAATGCGGGAATCCCCAGTCGGAGAGGCGCGGATCGATCAGCTTGACGTCGACCTTCATGAAGACCGTCTTATCCAGGGTTCTCGAACGCGACACCAAGCCGTTGAGCGACCGTGTAGAGGCGCCGATCGCGCGTCCACAACGCCGTAACCGCGGTCAGTCGGGCAGCGACGAGCAGATGAGCGTCGACATAGCCGATGCCGGATCCGGGCAAGCCGTGCCGTTCGACGAATGAAAGCACTTCGTCCGGAAAGGCGAGTTCGACACGCGGAAGGTCTGCGAGATCATTCAGGACGCGCCGGTCACGAAGGTTTCCGAGCGCAAGCTCTCCCAGGACAAAAGGGTGCATCGAGACCTCGCCTCGGACGAGCAGTTCCGCCAGGGCTGGTACTGGCCGGGCGATGTGATCGACCCAGATAGCCGTATCGACCAGGATCACGCAGGACGACGCCGAGGCGGCGCGACGATATCCGGCTGGCTTCCGCCGAGACGCGCAAGGCGGCGAGCTGCCTCGCGTTCGATCAGAGCCTTCAAGGCCTCCCGAATGAGCGCGGATTTCTCGGTCAGGCCTGTATAGGCCTGCGCCTTCGCGAGCAGATCATCGTCGAGCGACAAGGTCGTACGCACGGCAGTCCTCCACGAGGTAAGGCACGATATTGATCACCGCTCGATGTCAATTTCAATGCCGAAGGCGAGTTGATCCTGAAGCCGTCTTGCGACGCGAGCGCCTCTCTGCCATAAGCCGCGGCTCCGAACCGCCCGGCCGAAAGGGCTGCCGTGGCGGTTCGGCATGCTCCAGCAGCATCAGCGTCCCGGGCCGGGTCTCTCCCGTGTTCCGCGCGGCGCATCATCGGCCGCTCTGGCCGAAGGAGAGCGAAATGCCCAAACTGAAGACCAAGTCGGGCGCTAAAAAGCGCTTCAAGATCTCCGGGACTGGCAAGGTGATCATGGGCCAGGCCGGCAAGCGGCACGGCATGATCAAGCGGAGCAACAAGTTTCTCCGCAATCAGCGCGGTACCGCCGTCATGTTCAAGGGCGACGCCGACAACGTGAAGAAGTTCTTCCTGCCGAACGGCTAGCACGCCGACCGCCGAAGACGCCTTCACCCCTCCCCAGAGCCCAGGAGATCTCCCATGGCCCGTGTCAAACGCGGCGTGACAAGCCACGCCAAGCACAAGAAAGTCCTCGACGCCGCCAAAGGCTATTATGGCCGGCGCAAGAATACCATTCGCATCGCCAAACAGGCGGTCGAGAAGGCGATGCAATACGCCTATCGGGACCGCAAGAACCGGAAGCGCACCTTCCGCTCGCTCTGGATCCAGCGCCTCAACGCGGCGTCGCGCGAGCACGGCCTGACCTATTCCCGCCTCGTCGACGGGATGGCGAAGGCCGGGATCGAGATCGACCGCAAGGTGCTGTCGGACATCGCGATCCGCGAGCCGGAATCCTTCGCGGCCATCGTCGCCCAGGCCAAGGCGGCCCTGCCGCCGGAACTGCAGACCGCAGCCTGAGCCGACAAGGGCCGGGCGACACGCCAGGCGCCCGGATCTTCGCATCGTGAATTCGCCCGGCTAGACTGGCCGGGTGAGCGACCCGCGCCTCCTTCGTCATCTCGCCCGCACGGCCCTCGGCCGCGTGGGCGAGATGGCGTTGAGGGTCGTGTATCCGCCGAGCTGCGTCGGCTGCGGCCAGGCCACGGGCGAGCCGCACACCCTGTGCGGACGATGCTGGGCCGGTATCCGCTTCATCGAGCGGCCCTTCTGCGAGCGGCTCGGCACGCCTTTCGCCGTCGATCTCGGCATGAGCCTCGTGTCGCCGGCCGCGATGGCCGATCCGCCCGTCTACGGCCGGGCCCGGGCCGTCGCCCGCTACGACGAGACCGCCCGCACCCTCGTCCACCGGCTGAAATATTCGGACCGGCTCGACCTCGCCCAGGCGCTCGGATCCATGATGGCCCGGACCGGCGCCGAACTCGCGGCCGAATGCGACGTCGTCGTGCCCGTGCCGCTGCATCGCTGGCGTCTCTGGTGGCGGCGCTACAACCAGGCGATGGAACTCGCCCGGCATGTGGCGCGCCTCAACGGGCGCCCGGTCGAGCCGGAGCTGCTCGCCCGCGTGAAGCGGACCGCGCCGCAGGTCGGGCTCAGCCGCAGCCAGCGGGGCGACAACCTGCAGGGCGCCTTCCGGGTGCCGGAGGCGGCGCGGCCGCGGCTGAAAGGGCGGCGGGTGCTCCTCGTGGACGACGTCCTGACGACCGGCGCCACCGCCAACGCCGCCGCCCGGGCCCTGCTCCGGGGCGGCGCCGCGGCTGTCGACATGCTCACCTTCGCGCGCGTCGTGCAGGAGAGCTGAGCTTTGCCGGAACGGCAGCCCTGGTGCACAGTTGTCGCCGAGCCGTCATCGAGCACGAGACCGCCATGCACGACGTCACCATCTACACCAAGGGCTGGTGCCCCTATTGCAGCGCCGCCAAGGACCTTCTCAAGCAGAAGGGCATCGCCTTCAGCGAGATTGAGATCACCGGCAAGCCGGCCGACCGGGACGAGATGCTGCGCCGCTCCGGAGGGCGCTCGACCGTGCCGCAGATCTTCATCGGCGACCGCCATGTCGGTGGCTGCGACGACCTCTACGCCCTCGACCGCAAGGGTGAGCTCGACACCCTGCTGGCAGCCTGATCGGGAGCGACGCCGATGACCCTGTCCTTCGTGGCGGCCTGCGCCACCATGCGGTCCGGCCGCGATCCGCTCGCCAATCGCGATGCGGCCGTGGCCCTCGTCCGGGAAGCGGCGGGTGCCGGCGCGGATTTCGTCCAGACGCCCGAGATGACCTCGCTCCTGGAGCGCGACCGCGCCCTCCTCTTCGAGAAGACGAGCCCCGAGGAGCGCGATCCGACCCTCGCCGGCTTGCGCGAGGTCGCCCGCGAGCGCCGCGTCTGGGTCCATGTCGGCTCGGTCGCCATCCGGGCCGGCGAAAAGGTCGCGAACCGCGGCTACCTGATCGCGGCGGATGGCGAGATCGCGGCCCGCTACGACAAGGTCCATCTCTTCGACGTCGACCTGCCGAACGGCGAATCCTGGCGCGAATCGCGCACCTATGCGGGCGGCGACAAGGCGGTCCTCGCCGCGACGCCCTGGGGCGATCTCGGCATGACGATCTGCTATGACGTGCGCTTCCCGGCGCTCTACCGGGCGCTCGCCGAAGCCGGCGCCTCGATCCTCACGGCGCCCGCCTGCTTCACGCGCCAGACCGGCGAGGCGCATTGGCACGTCCTGCACCGGGCGCGCGCGATCGAGACCGGCTCCTTCATGATCTCGGCCGCGCAGGGCGGACAGCACGAGGACGGCCGCGAAACCTTCGGCCATTCGCTCATCGTCGATCCCTGGGGTCGCATCCTGGCCGAGGGCGGCACCGAACCCGGCATCGTGGCGGCGCGAATCGACATGGCGCTCGTGGCCGATGGCCGGGCCCGTATCCCGGCCCTGAAAAACGCGCGTCCGTTCCGGGTGGAGCGAGCCGCGGAACTGCAGCGACCGCTTGCCGCTGCCGAGTGAGGGCCGTGTCGGGTTTCGGGCCCCCATCTGTCATCAGGGTGACATGCACCGAGACCCTTTGAGATGATCCGCTACGCCCTGGCCTGCGATGACGGCCACGAATTCGAGTCGTGGTTTCCGTCCGCGGTCTCCTACGACGAGCAGGCAGCGCGTGGCCTCGTCAGCTGCCCGGCCTGCGGTTCAGCCCGGGTCGAGAAGCGGCCGATGGCGCCGGCGCTGGCGTCGGGACGAAGCGAGCCGGCGCCGGCCCGAACGTCCGATGGGGCGACGCCGGCCGTCGCCGAACCTCCCCAGCCGCTGGCGATCCTGTCGGAGCGCGAGCAGGCGCTGAGGTCGATGCTGCGCGCGGTTCGCGAACACGTCACCAGAACCGCGGATTATGTCGGGCCCGGCTTCGCAGAGCAGGCGCGCCGGATGCATTACGGCGAGGCCGAGCACCGCTCGATCTACGGCGAGGCAAATTCCGGGGAGGTGCGGGCGCTGCTCGAGGAAGGCGTCGACATCCATGCGCTGCCGACGCTGCCGGACGACCGCAACTGACCTGCGGGCTTTTGGCGCGCCGTTGCCGACGAGCAAAAATCCACAGCCGTCCTGCAGGGCCCCCGCGCGTCGTGACGGCCGTCCATCCCTTGCGATCAGGCCGACAGGGTCGCCTCGACGGCGCTAGTCGCTTGACGGGTCCGGAGCCCGCATGCTTCCTCCGCCCTCTGCGCAGGCGAGGGCCCTAAGAGGCGCGGGCGGGAGGACGGCGTCGCGGTGATGGAATCCTACGGTCCCTGGTTCGTCCAGCTTCTTCAGATCATCTGGATCGATCTTCTGCTGTCAGGCGACAACGCGGTCGTGATCGCCATGGCGTGCCGGTCGCTCCCGCCTCATCAGCGCAAGATGGGCATCCTGCTCGGGGCCGGCGCCGCCGTGGGGCTCAGGATCATCTTTGCCCTGATCATCACACAGCTGCTCGGCATTCCCTTCCTCAAGCTGGTCGGTGGGCTGCTCCTCGTCTGGATCGCCGTGAAGCTCGTCGTCGGCGAGGAGGCGGCCCATAGCGAGATCGAGGCCTCCGACAGCCTCTGGGCGGCGATCCGCACGATCGCCATCGCGGATGCCGTGATGAGCCTCGACAACGTCGTCGCCATCGCGGCCGCCGCGAAGGGTCACCCGGAGCTGTTCATCTTCGGCCTCCTGCTCTCCATCCCGCTCATCATCTTCGGCGCGACCCTGATCACCGGCATCCTCGAGCGCTACCCCTTCCTGGTCTGGCTCGGCGCGGCGCTCCTCGGCTGGATCTCCGGCGAAATGATCGTGTCGGATCCCGCCGTCTCGGGTTGGATCGGCCTCGAACTCTCCCAGTCGCTGCACTATCCGGCTGCTATCGTAGGCGCGCTGCTGGTCCTCGCGATCGGCTACGTGGTGAAGCGGCGCGCGCGGCCGGCCGCCCCGGTCGACGCCTGACCGAAGCCGCCGCGACGCAGCGGCGGCAGAACGGGCGGGCGGCAGACGACCGCGATGACGCGGCAGCGGTGATCCGGAGCGATGACCGTCTTCTTCACGTCGGACCACCATTTCGGGGACGCGCGGCGTCTCGGCATCGATCGCCGCCCGTTCCCGTCCGGGGACGCGATGGACGACGCGATGCGGGAGCGCTGGAACGGCGCGGTCGCACCTGAGGACGAGGTCTGGCATCTCGGCGATCTGACCCGCTGGACGGACTCGGGACGGATCGGCCAACTCCTGGCGTCGCTGCACGGCATCAAGCATCTCGTGGCCGGCAACAACGACGGCCCGGCGACCCGGACCCATCCGGGCTTCGCCAGCGTGGTCGACTATGCCGAGATCGTCGTCGACGACCGCGCCCTCGTTCTCTGCCACTATCCGTTCCGGACCTGGAACCGCATGGGGCGCGGCGCCATCAACCTCCACGGCCACAGCCACGGGCGCCTCGGGCCGCGGTTGCGGCAATACGACGTCGGCGTCGATGCGAGGGATTTTCGCCCGGTCCGTCTCGCCGAGATCCTGGCAACGAGAACGCGGCCGAAACGGACGCCGTGATCGCCAGGCCGGTATCGGCCATTCCGGCGGCCGAATCTTAATAATTGCGCCCGACACTCGCCCCGACGGCCCGGAATGAGGCCATCGGGGTCTCGCCTTGGCAGCTTATTCGGAAACCGTCGTCATCGGCGCGGGCCCTGCAGGGCTGACGGCCGGCTATCTCCTGACCAAAGCCGGCCGCGACGTGACGATCCTGGAACAGGACCCGGTCTATGTCGGCGGAATCAGCCGCACGGTCGACTACAAGGGCTACCTGTTCGATATCGGCGGCCATCGCTTTTTCTCGAAGTCGCGCGAGGTCGTGGACCTCTGGCGCGAGATCCTGCCTGACGATTTCATCGCGCGGCCGCGGCTGTCGCGAATCTTCTATGGCGGCAAGTATTATTCCTATCCGCTGAAGGCCTTCGAGGCGCTCGCAAATCTCGGGCCCCTTCGGAGCGCGGCTTGTTTCGCGTCCTATCTCTGGGCGCGAGCCCGGCCCGTGCGGGAGCCGAAGAGCTTCCACGAATGGGTCCGCAACCAGTTCGGCGAGCGTCTCTTCAGGATCTTCTTCAAGACCTACACCGAGAAGGTCTGGGGCATGTCCTGCGACGAGATCTCGTCCGATTGGGCGGCGCAGCGCATCAAGGGGCTGAGCCTCGGGAGCGCCATCACGAACGCGCTCGGCCGCTCCTTCCGGCGCGGCGCCAAGCCGGTCGGGTCGGGACCGGTCGTGAAGTCGCTGATCGAGAGCTTCGACTATCCGCGCCGCGGTCCCGGCATGATGTGGGATGCGGCCGCCGCGAAGGTTCGCGCGGGCGGCGGGACGATCGCGATGGGGCGCCGCGTCGAGGGGCTCGCCTTCGATGCGGGCTCCCGGCTCTGGACCGTCACCTCGACCCTGCCGGACGGCCGCCGCGAAGAGATCCGGGCCCGCCACGTCATCTCCTCGGCGCCGCTGGCCGAGCTGATGGGCGCGATCCGGCCGCTGCCGATCAGCCTGTTCCAGGCCCGGTCGCTGCGCTACCGCGACTTCCTCACGGTGGCGCTCGTCGTGAAGGCGCGGGCCGATTTCCCGGATAACTGGATCTACATCCACGATCCGTCCGTGAGGGTTGGCCGCATCCAGAATTTCCGCTCCTGGTCGCCCGAGATGATCCCCGACGAGGACCATACCTGTCTCGGGCTCGAGTATTTCTGCTTCGAGGGCGACGGCCTCTGGACCATGCCGGACGAGGAGCTCGTCGAACTCGCCAAGCGCGAGATCGGGCAGATCGGCCTCATCGACCCGGCCGACGTGAGCGACGCCTGCGTGGTCCGCCAGCTCAAGGCCTATCCGGTCTATGACGAGCATTACGTCTCCCACGTGGAGACGATCCGGCTCGACCTCGCCCAGAATTATCCGAACCTGCATCTCGTCGGCCGAAACGGCATGCACAAATACAATAACCAGGACCACGCCATGATGACCGCGATGCTGACCGTCGCGAACATCCTGGCGGGCCGGGACCTCTACGACGTCTGGCAGGTGAACGAGGACGCGGCCTATGGCGAAGAGGGCGAATCCGGCGCTGCCGAGGCGCTGAAGAGCGAGCGCCTCGTTCCGAGGAAACGGGCGGCCTGAGCGGGAGCCGCGGCCGTCGGGACGCTACGCCGCGCGGCGCGCCAGCCATTCCCGCACCGCCTCGTTGATCCGCGTCTGCCAGCCCGGGCCCGTCGCCCGAAGAGCCGCCAGCACATCCGCGTCCAGCCTGATCGAGATCGCCTGCTTGGGAGCGTCGAGCGGCGGCCGGCCTCGGCGGATGAGCTTGCCCCCGATGTGGAATCTGCCCGATCCATCATCTCGTCGGTCAGCTCCGGCAACTCATCGTATTCGTCCGGCTGGATCACGTGCGCATCGACCTTGGCCAGGTCGGTTTCACCGACCAGCTTAGGGGAACCGTGGCGCGTAGCGAGCTTGTTCGCGGGCATTGGCCTTCCTCGTCGAGAACGCGTGGCGATCTGCACCACGCTGGTCTCAACCCACGATCACCATGCGACGGGCCAGGAACCCGACCGTGATGTTACGAACGTCCGTACTCCGCTCGGATATCTTCGAACATGAAAGCCGGGCTCGTGAAGACCGCCGCAGCTTCCAGGAAGTCGAGGTTGCGCCCCCGCAGGGTCGCCTCGCGCTTCGCCGGATCGCAAGTGATCGCCACGGAGATCAGTATCTACATTAATTCAGCCGTGCCGGCGATACCTCCCGTCTTGCGCCTCGCCCGACGTATTGCTATCTAGCGTTCCAACAGCTCTGGTTGTGGTGTGACAGCACCCTGTCGGGAGCGGGCCCGAAAGGGTCCCGCTCTTTTTTTATGTCCCGCGTCTCGGTCGTCCTGGATCCGAGCGACGGGCCGAGATCGGCAGAAGCCTGCCGGAGCGCGCGAGCCGCATCCATGTCCGACGAGACGGAAGCCCGATTCATCACCGAGACCGGTGTCGCCGCCCGCATCGCGTCGATCGCCGACCAGGCCCTGGCTTCCGTCGGGCTGCGGCTCGTCCGCGTGAAGGTGTCCGGCCTGAAGGGACAGACGGTCCAGATCATGGCCGAGCGGCCCGACGGGACGATGACGGTCGAGGATTGCGAGGAGGCGAGCAAGGCGCTGTCGCCGGCCCTCGACGTCGAGGATCCGATCTCGGCCGCCTACACGCTCGAGGTGTCCTCGCCCGGGATCGACCGGCCTCTCGTCCGGGGCGGCGACTTCGTGCGCTGGGAAGGCCACGAGGCCAAGGTCGAGCTCGCGGTGCCGCTCGCCGGCCGCAAGCGCTTCCGGGGCATCATCCGGGGCGTTCAAGATGGCGCTGCGCTGATCGAGCTCCCGGATTCGAAGGATGGCGAAGAGGTCGTGGCGCAGCTGGCGCTTGCCGATATCGGCGAGGCGCGGCTCGTGATGACCGAGGACCTGATCCGCGAATCGCTCCGCCGCGGCAAGCAGCGGGGCGAGGCGGCTCTGGACGAAACGGCGGACGAGCCGGCCGAGACAAACGACGCGCCCGCCCCTCGGCCACGGCGCGAGAAGCGGCCCAAGGGACCGGGCCGCTTCGCCCGCGCCAAGGATCCGGCCGACGAGGCCGGCGACACTTCCAAGAGCTCGACCGGCTAGGTCGGGCAGCCACGCGACACGACGAAGGAGAACACCCATGGCGGTCAGCGCCAACAGGCTCGAGCTTCTGCAGATCGCGGATGCCGTCGCGCGCGAAAAGGTCATCGACCGGGGCATCGTGGTCGCCGCCATGGAGGACGCGATCGCGAAAGCCGCGCGCTCCCGCTACGGCGCCGAGACGGACGTCCATGCCGAGATCCACCCGAAGACGGGCGAGCTTCGGCTGTCGCGCCATCTCCTCGTCGTCGAGCAGGTCGAGAACGACGCGACCGAGATCGCGCTCGTCGACGCGAGGCGCCGCAACCCGGCGGCCGAGGTCGGCGACGCGATCGCCGAGACGCTGCCGCCCTTCGATTTCGGCCGGATCGCGGCGCAATCGGCAAAACAGGTCATCGTCCAGAAGGTCCGGGACGCCGAGCGCGACCGGCAATACGAGGAATACAAGGACCGCATCGGCGAGATTGTGAACGGCCTCGTGAAGCGGGTCGAATACGGCAACGTCATCGTGGACCTGTCGGGGCGCGGCGAGGGCATCGTGCGCCGCGACGAGCTGATCCCGCGCGAAACCTTCCGGCCCGGCGACCGGATACGCTCCTACCTGTTCGACGTGCGGCGAGAGGCGCGCGGCCCGCAGATCTTCCTCTCCCGCACCCATCCGCAATTCATGGCGAAGCTCTTCGCCTCGGAGGTGCCCGAGATCTATGACGGCATCGTCGAGGTGAAGGCGGTCGCCCGCGACGCGGGCTCCCGGGCCAAGATCGCCGTCACCTCCCGCGATTCGTCGATCGACCCGGTCGGCGCCTGCGTCGGCATGCGGGGTTCGCGCGTCCAGGCGGTGGTCGGCGAGCTCCAGGGCGAGAAGATCGACATCATCCCGTGGTCCTACGACCGCGCCACCTTCATCGTGAACGCGCTCCAGCCGGCCGAGGTCGTGAAGGTCGTGCTCGACGAGGAGGCCGAGCGGATCGAGGTGGTGGTGCCCGACGACCAGCTCTCGCTCGCGATCGGCCGCCGCGGCCAGAATGTCCGGCTCGCCTCGCAGCTCACCGGCTGGGACATCGACATCCTGACCGAGGCCGAGGAATCCGAGCGCCGGCAGAAGGAATTCGTCGAGCGGACCGAACTCTTCATGGCCGCGCTCGACGTCGACGAGACCGTGGGCCAGCTCCTCGCGGCGGAAGGCTTCCGCAACGTCGAGGAACTCGCGCTCGTGGATCCGACCGAGGTCGCCTCCATCCAGGGCTTCGACGAGGAGACCGGCGCCGAGATCCAGCGCCGCGCGCAGGATTACCTCTCCCGCATCGAGGGCGAGCAGGAGGCGCGTCGGCGCGAGCTCGGCGTCGAGGACGAGCTGAAGGAGGTCGACGGCGTCACCATCCCGATGCTGGTCGCCTTCGGCGACAACGGCGTGAAGAATGTCGAGGACCTGGCCGGCTGCGCGACCGACGACCTCGTCGGCTATACCGAAGGCCGCGGCACTGAGGCGGTCCGCACGCCGGGCTATCTCGACGGGTTCGAGATCTCGCGTGCCGAAGCCGAGGCCATGATCCTCGCCGCCCGCGTCAAGGCGGGCTGGATCGAGGCGCAGGCGGAGGCGCCGGCCGAAGAAGAGATCGCCGAGGCCGAGCCGGTCTGAGCCGCCCATCCCGGGGTAGCGGCCCGCGGCCGCTGCCCCCTTTCTCGCCCTGATCGGCCGCCCTGCCCGGCATGGGTCACCTCACGGATCCCGTCACCCTCGCCCTCCTGGTGGCCGTCGGGATCGTTATCCTGGCCGTCACCGTCTCCTCCGAGCGGCGGGCGCGGCGCGAGCGGTTGATCCGCTCCGTTCGGGCCCTCACCCGCGACCTCGTCGGCCAGCATAGCGACGCCCTGGTGCGACGGCGGGCGACGCTGCTCCGCACCGACAGCTACGGCATCGTCGACGAGACCGGCTGGCAGCGCGAAATCCGGCACTTCCTGGACAAGGTCATCCGGCCCGCGCTAGAACCGGCCGAGGCCGGCCTGCTGTCCGCGGATGAACGGCTCGCGGACACGGTGCGGGCCGAGATCGACGCCCGCATCCGTCTCCGCTCCGACGAGGTGGCGGCCGGGATCGAGCTCGTCTCGGACATGACGCCGGCCGAATTCGAGCGGTTCTGCGCCGCTCAGCTTCGTGCGCTCGGCTGGAAGGCTCTGACCACCGGCGCGACCGGCGATCAGGGCGCGGACGTGATCGCGGAGAAGAACGGCATCCGCATCGTGCTGCAATGCAAGCTCCTCGCTTCCGCGGTCGGCAACAAGGCCGTGCAGCAGGCCTTCGCGGCCAAGGGCCATTTCGGCGCCCACCACGCCGCCGTGGTCACCAATGCCGACTTCACACGGTCGGCGCGCGACCTCTCCGGCACGACCGGCGTGAAGCTCCTGCACCATACCCAGCTCGCCGAAATCGATTCTCTGGCCGAGATGCGTCAGGACTGAACGGCCATGTCCGAGCCCGACCCCGACCCACCTCTGCCTCCCGACGAGAAGCCCGGGCCGGAGCGCACCTGCATCGTCACGCGGCAGGCCGGCCCTGCCTCCGACCTGATGCGATTCGTGCTCGGGCCGGACGGCGCCGTCGTCGTCGACCTGCGCGCCAAGCTGCCGGGCCGCGGCGCCTGGATCAGCCCGACGACGCCGGCCCTCAGGGAGGCGATCCGCAAGCGCCTCTTCTCGCGTGCCTTCAAGCGCGAGGCCCGCACCTCGCCGACGCTGGTGGAGGACGTCGATGCGGCGCTCCTGCGCGACCTCGTCGGGGCGCTCGCGCTGGCCAACAAGGCGGGCGCGGTCACGACCGGCTTCTTCAAGGTCGAGTCGGCGGTCTCGTCCGGTCAGGCGGCGGCGCTGATCCACGCCCGGGAAGCCGCCGAGGACGGACGCCGCAAGCTCGCCGGGGCGTTGCGGAAAGGCGAGGCGCACACGACATCACCCATTCCGGTTTTCGATGATCTCGGCGGCGACGATTTGGACATGGCCTTGGGCCGGGTCCATGTGATACATGCCGCTCTTCTCGCAGGTGCCGGCAGCGAAGGCTGCCTTGCGCGCTGGCGCCGTCTTCGCCTCTTCCGAGGTGTTGGCGACGAGGCCGCGCCACCGCGGGGCGTCGTCCATCGGTCAAGCCGACCCACGGGACCCGACCGGCAGGATTGAGACTGTATGAGTGACACCAAGACCCCGGGCGACAAGACGTTGCACGTGTCGTCCAAGACCCTGTCTCTGCCGAAACGGCCTGCCGAGCAGAACATGGTGAGGCAGAGCTTCTCCCATGGTCGCTCCAAGGCGGTCGTGGTCGAGACGGTGAAGCGCCGGATGGTGCCGGCTGCTCCGGCAGCCAGGGAACCGACCCCCGTTGCGGCCGCGAAGCCCGCCGCGCCCTCCGGCCGGCCGACCATCGCGCTGTCGCCGCGTCCCGCGCAGCCGTCGGCCGACGCTCCGCGGCCTGCACCGATCGTCTCGGCACCCGCCGCTCAGACGCCCGCGCCTGCTCCCGTCGCCGCGCCGGCCCCAGCCGCTCCCGCTGTGCCGGTCGCGCCGCGGCCGCGCGGCATCGTCCTGCAGACCCTGACGGACCAGGAGCGCGACGCCCGCAACAGCGCGCTGACCGATGCGGCTCGCCAGGATGTCGAGACCCGGCGTCTGGCCGAGGACCGCCGCGTCGCCGAGGAAGCCGGACGCGTCCGGGCCGAGCGCGAAGCGCGTGACATGCAGGAGCGCGAGGCGGCCGAAACCCGCAAGCGCGACGAGGACGACCGTCGTCGCTCCGAGGACGAGCGACGCCGCAGGGCCGAGGACGAGGCGCGTCGGCGGCTCGGCGAGAATGCGCCGCCTCCGCCCTCCATCTCGAGCCTCCGGGCCGGCGACGCCCATCGCCGCCCGATGAATCTCGACATGATCGGCCGCAAGCCTGCAGGCGCGGCGACGACGCCGAGCGCGAGCCCGGCGGCCGGTGCCGCCACGCCTCGCCCCGGCGCCGCGGCCCGGCCGGCCGGCGCTGGTGCGGCC
>NZ_CAXTAZ010000038.1:0-47753 GCF_964242715.1 uncultured Enterovirga sp. | reverse complement strand
TCAACATCGTCGACACCCCCGGCCACGCCGATTTCGGCGGCGAGGTCGAGCGCATCCTCTCCATGGTGGACGGCGTGATCGTGCTGGTGGACGCGGCCGAGGGCCCGATGCCGCAGACGAAATTCGTGGTCGGCAAGGCGCTGAAGATCGGGCTGAAGCCGATCGTCGCGATTAACAAGGTGGACCGGCCGGACGCGCGCGCGACCGAGGTCATCAACGAGGTGTTCGATCTCTTCGCCGCGCTCGACGCGACCGACGAGCAGCTCGATTTCCCGATCCTCTACGGCTCCGGCCGCAACGGCTGGATGGCGACCTCGCCCGAGGGTCCGCAGGACGAGGGCCTCGCGCCGCTCTTCGACGTCGTGCTGCGGCACGTGCCCGAGGCCTCGGTCGGCGAGGGGCCGTTCCGGATGCTGGGCACCCTCCTCGAGGCGAACCCCTTCCTCGGCCGCATCATCACCGGTCGGATCGATTCCGGCACCGTGAAGCCGAACCAGACGATCAAGGTGCTGGACCGCCTGGGCAATCACGTCGAGACCGGCCGCGTGACGAAAATCCTGGCCTTCCGGGGCCTGGAGCGCCAGCCGATCGAGCTCGGCGAGGCGGGCGACATCGTCTCGATCGCCGGCCTCGTGAAGGGCTCGGTCGCCGACACCTTCTGCGATCCCGCGATCGACACCCCGATCCAGGCCCAACCGATCGACCCGCCAACGGTGACGATGTCCTTCATCGTGAACGACTCGCCGCTCGCCGGAACCGAGGGCGACAAGGTCACGAGCCGGATGATCCGCGAGCGCCTGTTCAAGGAGGGCGAAGGCAACGTCACGCTGAAGATCGAGGAGGCCGAGGACAAGGATTCCTTCTTCGTCTCCGGCCGGGGCGAATTGCAGCTCGCGATCTTGATCGAAACCATGCGGCGCGAGGGCTTCGAAATGGCCGTGTCGCGGCCCCGCGTGGTCTTCGAGAAGGATGCCGCCGGCGAGTTGCTCGAGCCGATCGAGGAGGTCGTGATCGACGTCGACGAGGAATATTCCGGCGTCGTCGTGCAGAAGATGTCCGAGCGCAAGGCCGAGATGGTCGAGATGCGCCCGTCGGGCGGTTCGCGCCAGCGGCTCGTCTTCTACGCGCCCACCCGTGGCCTCATCGGCTACCAGGGCGAGCTGATGACCGACACGCGCGGCACCGCCATCATGAACCGGCTCTTCCACGAATACGCGCCGTTCCGGGGCGAGATCCCGGGCCGCCGCAACGGCGTCATGATCTCGAACGATTCCGGCGAGGCCGTCGCCTACGCGCTCTGGAATCTCGAGGATCGCGGCCCGATGATGATCGAGCCCGGCTGGAAGGTGTATCAGGGCATGATCATCGGCGAGCATAACCGCGAGAACGACCTCGAGGTGAACGTGCTCAAGGGCAAGAAGCTCACGAATATCCGAACCACGTCGAAGGACGAGGCCGTGCGGCTCACGCCGCCGATCCGGATGACGCTGGAGCGCTCGCTCGCCTGGATCGCCGACGACGAGCTCGTCGAGGTGACGCCGAAATCGATCCGGCTCCGCAAGGGCGTGCTCGACCCGAATGACCGCAAACGCGCCGAGCGGACCCGCGACGCGGCTGCCTGAGGCAGGCGGCGCCGCCGCCGGGAGCGCGACCTTCGACGTCGTGTCGGAAGCCGCGATCGCGGCGGTGCTGGATGCGTTCTATGCCCGGGTCCGGCTCGATCCCGAACTCGGCCCCGTCTTCGCTCGCGCCGTCACCGACGAGGCTTGGCCCGCCCACATGGCCGTCATCGCCGACTTCTGGTCCTCGGTCATGCTCAAGACCGGCCGCTACAAGGGCAATCCCTTCGCGGTCCACGCGAAGGTCGAGGGGATCAGCCCGGCTTTGTTCGCGCGCTGGCTCAGTCTCTTCGGGGAATCCTGCCGGTCGCTCCTCGCTCCGGACCTCGCCGCTGCGATGGAGGCCCGCGCCGGGCTCATTGCCGCCAGCCTGCAAGCCGGATTGTTCTTCCGGCCCGGCGTTTCGGGGCCCTCGCCTATTGCGGCGACAGCCCCGCTTCCTTGACGATCCGCTCGTATTTGGTCCGTTCCGTCTTGGCGAAAGCCGTGAAGACGTCCGGCGTGTTGGGGGTCGGCACGGCGCCGACGTCGTAGAGCTTCTTCTTCACCTCGGCCGTGTCGTAGATCCGCTTCACGTCGGCCGCGATCTGATCGACGATCGGGCGTGGCGTGCCGGCCGGCGCGAAGAGCCCGTGCCAGGTCGCGACGTCGAAGCTCGGGAAGGTCTCGGCGATCGCGGGCACATCCGGTGCGGTCGGGCTTCTCTCCTTCGAGGTCACCGCGATCGCCCGCACGGTCCCGCCTTGGGCCTGCGGCCAGGCGAGCGTCATGTTGTCGAAGGCGAGGTCGATATGGCCGCCCGCGAGCGCGTTCATGATGTCGTTCGAGGACCGATACGGCACATGGGTCATCTTCGCGCCGGTGAGATTCTGGATCATCTCGCCCGGCAGATGGTTCGAGGCGCCGACCCCCGAGGAGCCGTAGCTGAGCTTGCCCGAATTCGCCTTCACGTGTTCCACGAACTCCGCGAAGGTCTTGATCGGAAGCTTGGGACTCACGACGAGGAGGTTGGGCAGGGTGGCGAACAGGCTGATCGGCTGGAAATCGGCATCCGCATCGTAGCCCGTGCGCTTATAGACACAGGGCGCGATGGCATGGGTGGACGCCGTGCCGACGAGAAGGGTGTGGCCGTCGTTGAGCGCCTTGGACACGGCCGCGGCCCCGACCGTCCCGCCCGCCCCGGCCCGGTTCTCGACCAGGAAGGGCTTGCCGTATTTCTCCTGCATGGCCTGGGCAAAGATGCGCCCGAACATGTCGGTCGTTCCGCCCGCCGTGAACGGGACCACGATCGTCACGGGACGCTGCGGCCAGTCCTGGGCAGAGGCCGTTCCCGACCAGGCCGAAGCCGCGATCGCAACCGAAACCATTCGCCTCGTGAGCACCGACATCCGTTCCTCCCCGCCCGCCTCTTGTGGCGTTTCTGCAGACATCATCGCGAGATCCCGCGCGACCGGCAATCCGCCGTCACCACATCCGCGTGCCCGGCGGGCCTTTGAAGGGCCCTGCCACATGCGAGGTGATCCATCCGCCGTAGAAGCCGCCCGGCTGCGGTGTCACCCGTTCCTCGTCCACGAAACAGGCCTCCATCGCGGCCGCGTAGAAGGCGATGTGGTTGCGGATGCGCCTGAACTCCGGCGCGGGATGCGGGTAGGACCAGGCCGCCTTGGGCGCCGTCGCCCCGCCGGCCATAACGTCGAAATAGCGGGCGCCCCCCTTCCACTCGCAGAGACTGCTTCCGTCCGCCGCGGCGAGGCAGGCGGTCACGACATCGTCGGCCGGGAAGTAATAGGTTGGCGGGTGGCTCGTCTCGAGCACCCGGAAGCCGCGCCGGGTCTCGGCGACCACGCGGCCTGCGAACACGACCCGGAGATGATGCGAGGTCGGCTGCGCGACTGCCGGCCGGGGAAAGGACCAGACGCTCTCCTGGCCCGGTAACGGCGTGTCTGGGACGGGCCGCCCCAGCATCCGTTCAGGCCTCATGCTGATGGCCGGGCCGTGTCTTCGGATTGGTGGCAGGAACGTCGGGCGATCCCGGGCCCCCGACGGGCATGCGGTCGCCATGGCCTCCGCTATTGCCCCCGATCGCGACCGGAGGCCGGCCAGGTTCGCCGCCGGAGGCGCCCCGCTCCCGCCAGTCCTCTTTGCTCTTCGGCTCGGGCCTGCCGCCATCCTCGCCACCGCCTCCGAGCACCGCCTTCTGGGCGCTCGTCTGGCGGCCATCGTCCCGGAGTTCGGGGGTTCCGACCGCGTCGTCGCTCGGCTTGTCGTAGCCCATGACCGCGCTCCTAGCCCACGCCCGGATCGGCTTCGTCGCCCTGTCCGCCGGCCGGGCCGGCACCGTCGCCCGGCGTCGCCACATCGCCCTGACCGGCGCCGGACCTGGTCGTGTCGGTCGTCGCGGCAGGCTGACCCGAGCCGTCCGGACGCGGCTTGACACGGCTGTCGGTCTCGGCCTTTGGAGGTCCGGACCCCTCGCCCGGTCGGTCTGGTTCCGCCCCGGGCGGAGTCGACGATCCGGGTGTCGGCGCGTCGTGATTCTCGTAGCCTGCGTTGCTCATGTCGCCTCCGTCCGCCGACAACGCGAGGCCGACGAAAGCGTTCGAGCGGGACCGTTACCCGGGAAGCACGCCTTCCCGGACCGCGAGTTCGGCCAGGTTCGCCTGCGGCCGGGCGCCGAGATGGCCGATCACCTCCGCCGCGGCGAGCCCGCCGAGCCGGGCGCAGCTGCGAGCGTCCAGGCCGCGCGACAGGCCGGCCAGGAAGCCGGCCGCGAACAGGTCGCCCGCTCCGGTCGTGTCCACGACCTTGTCGACCGGGAAGGCTGCGACCTCCTCGGTCCCCTCGCGCGACACGACGAGGGCGCCGTCGGACGACCGCGTCACGACGCCAAGCAACCGCTCCTGCCGCAGGGCAGCCAGCGCCGTGTCCTCGTCCGCCGTCTCGTAGAGGCTCTTCAATTCGTGGATGTTGGCGAACAGGATGTCGACGCTGCCGTCGCGAACAAGTTCCCGGAACTCGGCCCGGTAGCGGTCGACGCAGAACGGGTCGGAGAGCGACAGAGCGACCCGGTTGCCGGCGCCGTGCGCGATCCCGACCGCCTTGCGGAAGGCCTCCTTCGCGGCCGGCGGGTCCCACAGATAGCCTTCGAGATAGACGATGCGGGCTGCGGCGACCGTCGCTTCGTCGATGTCGGACGGGTTCAGATCCTGGCAGGCGCCCAGATAGGTGTTCATCGTCCGCTCGCCGTCGGGTGTCACGAGGACGAAGCAGCGCGCCGTCGCCGGCCCCGACGTGGCCGGGGCGGTCGCGAAGGCGACGCCCGTCGCGTTCAGGTCGTGGCTGAAGAGCCGGCCGAGCTCGTCGTCCCGGACCTTGCCGACGAAGCCGGTCCTGGCCCCGAGCGCGGCCGCGCCGACGGCCGTGTTCGCGGCCGAGCCGCCCGAGACGATCACGGCCGGGCCCATGGCCGCGTAGAGGCTTTCCGCGCGCGCCTCGTCGATCAGGGCCATGGTTCCCTTGTGCAGGGCATGGTCCACGAGGAAGCGTTCGTCGGTGTGGGACAGGACGTCCACGATGGCGTTGCCGAGCGCAAGGATGTCGAGGCCGGGCTGGGGCATGGCGAAACTTCGATGGGAGAAGGAGGCCCGCTTTGGCACCGGCGCCCCGGAAGGGTCAAGCGGCCTCAGCCGTGCGACCGGTCGCGACGCAGGCGGACATAGAGGGCACCCGCGCCGCCCTGGCGGGTACCGGCCTCCTCGAAACCGAGCACCAGCGACCGCAAGTCAGCCACCTGGAGCCAGTGAGGGACGACCCTCCGCAGCACGCCGCGCTCGCCCGTGCCGCCGTCGCGGCCGCCCTGCCCTGTGACGACGAGGACGAGCCCGTGCCCGGCGCTTCTCGCCCGTCGGAGAAAGCCGATCAGCCGGCCATGGGCCTCGGCCTGGGTGAGGCCATGAAGGTCGATGACGGCATCCGGCTCAGCGCGGCCGCGAGCGAGAGCGCGCACGGTCCGCCGCTCGAGCGGCGCCAGGGGTGCCAGGCGAGGTCGCGGGACAGGTCGAGGCGGCTCGGCCCTTGGCTCGACCTTCGGCGCGGGCGCAGGTTGAGCCTCCGCCTCCGGTTTGGGCCCGGGTTCCTTCGGAACGACCAGCTGTCCCGCGAGGGGCCGCACATGGCGGGCGACCTCCGCCCAGAGCCGCCGCTCCTCCACGGTCAGGGCACGGCGCGACCGCCGTTTCACCGCGGCATCTCGGGGCGCGGCCGCGGCCGCGGCTGCAGCACCACCCATCGCACCTGCTGCCGGGCCAGGCTCGCCCGGGCTCCGGCATCGGTGCCGGACCCGAAGAAAAGGTCGCCGCGGGCCGGGCCGACGATGGCTGCGCCCGTATCCTGCGCCACGACCAGGCGCCGCAAAGGCTCCGTGCCGCCCTCCGGCCGAGGCAGATCGCCCTCGAGCCAGACCAAAGTCCCGTAGCGCCAAACGGAGCGATCCACGGCGAGACTCTTCCCGGCCACGAGCGGAATCCCTGCCGCCCCAACCGGACCCTCGCCCGGCTTGGACTCGACCTCTCGGAAGAAGATGTAGGAGCGGTTCGCCCGCATGATGCCTGGCGCGCGGTCCGGGTTGGCCTTGAGCCAGGCCACCAGGCGGTCCGCGGTCATCTCGGCCGGAGCGATCCCCTCCTGATCGGCCAGGACGCGCCCGATCGAGGTGTAGGGATGCCCATTCCGGCCGTCGAACCCGACGCGCATCAGCTTTCCGTCGGGCAGCCGTATACGGGCAGAGCCCTGGACATGGACCATGAAGGCATCGACCTGGTCGGCCAGATAGACGAGCGGCGCAGCAGCCTCACCCAGCGCCCCGTCCTCGATCGCGCCGCGCTCCTGCAGAGGCTCGAAGCCGGACGGCGTTCGCCGGGCTGCGGTTCGGCCCTCCGGCCAGCCCGGCGGCGCGCCGACGGGCGAGCGGACGACGAGGTCGGCCGGCTTTGCGAGGAGCGGCGTGCGATGTTGGGAGTCCGGGGTCAGCGACCCGGGCAGTTCGGGTTCGTAATACCCGGTCAGGAAGCCACGCGCGGAGACCTCGGCGGGATCGAACCAGCGCTCGAAGAAGCGTCGGGCCTCAGGCTGGCTCGGCCCGACCCGCGCGGCAGCCCGGCATGTCCGGGTCGGGTGCCGAACCCCCGTCTTGGCCGACCGGCACCCCGCCCGGAAGGCCCGCAAGGCTCCGGCATGGTCGTCCGCGAGCCAGCCCTCGAGACCGGCAAACAGAACCTCGGGCCCACCCGAGGGACGCGCAATCGCCACCGGCGCGGAACCGACAGCCGCAAGGATGATTGCGAGGAGCGCGGGCCGGAATCGCGGCAGACGGGATCGCGGCCGGCTCATCGGCTCGACCCAGCTCTCAGCCGAGATCCTGGAGCGACGAGCTCATGGCTACGTGCCCCGCTACTGGCCGGCTTCGGTTGCGACCAGCTGCCAGTTGGGATCGCGGATCCCGAGCGTCCGGGCGAAGGTCCAGACATCGGTCACATCCACGACCGCCTCGGGATCGCCCTCGATCACCGCACCGGCCGAATCCCGGGTCGCCGTGATCAGCTTCGATACGAACCGCATCGTCACCTGCGCGACGCGATTACGGCATTCGACCCCGACGATCTCGGCCTTGTCGACGGACACGAAGGTCGTTTCCGCCTTCTCGCCGCGTTTCTCCCGATCCTGGATCGCGCGTTCGAACCCTTCGAAGACATCGCGGGAGAGCAAGCCCTTCAGCGTCTTGGCGTCGCCTTGGGCGAATGCGGTGACGATCATCTCATAGGCTGACTTCGCGCCTTCGGCGAAAGCCCGCGCGTCGAAATTCGACTCGATCTTGCTGATCTCGTCGAGGCCACGAGCGATCGGAGTTCCGGGCTCGGCGATGCCGGCCCAGCGTTCCTGCGGCGGAACCACGGCAGAGGCTGGCCGCTCGACCCCGCCGGTCGGCAGCCTGACCACGTTGTCCGCAGGCTTCGCGGCCGGGCGGGACGGGTCTGGTACCTCCTTGCGGGCGAACGTGTCAGCCGGGGGCTGCTCCCGGCCCGTCTTCTGTCCCAGCACGGAGCGAAGCCGCCAGATGACAAAGACGGCGAGCGCCAGGAATACGAGGGTGGTCACGTCGAACGACTCTTGCATCATCGAACGGATCTTTGACCTCGAAGCCGGCCGGTCGCAGGCGGCTCGCCGCGGCCGCCGCCATTACGGATATTGGCCATATGGGAGACATGGTCCGTAACATCCACCCTGCGGCTTCACAAGCAAGGCCCGCCGCATCGTCTTGTGAGCCTCAATAAAGCGTGATAGCGCCATGCCCGCCGGCCGGGCCGAGGTCCGGGGCGCCCGATCGCTTTGGCGTCCAGCCGATCCCAATCCCACTCGACAGGAGCCGAACATGGCCGATAATCCGGCAGGCAACGGCGCACACCCCGCCGCCCCTCCGCCGCATCAGCAGGCTACCCCGGAAGGCCCGCAGCTGAATGCGCTGGCGCAATATGCCAAGGACATCTCCTTCGAGAATCCGAACGCGCCGCGCTCGCTGCAACCCCAGCAGCAGGGCCCGCAGATCTCCATCCAGGTGAATGTCAACGCGAAGCAGCTCGCCGAGACCGATTTCGAGGTCGATCTCTCGCTCGAGGGGAATGCCAAGATCGGCGAGGAGGTGTTGTTCGCCTTCGACCTCACCTATTCGGGCGTGTTCCGGGTCAAGAATATCCCGGCGAACGATCTTCACGCCGTGATCATGATCGAATGCCCGCGCCTCCTGTTCCCGTTCGCTCGGCAGATCGTGGCCGAGGCCGTTCGGAACGGCGGCTTCCCTCCGCTCTACATCGATCCGATCGATTTCGTGGGCTTGTACCGGCAGAAGGTCGAGGCTTCGGCCGGGGCCGAGCAGGGCATCGCACCGCTCGCGAGCTGACGGACGTCAGGCGGCCATCGTACCCCCGCCGCCCAGGTATTGGCCCCAGAGCGGCGCGTCGCCGAGGCTCGCCAGAAAAGCCGCGTGAGCCTCGCGTTCAGCCGCGCTCAGACGTGACCGGTCCGGCCGAACGGACCGGATCACCGGGATCAGCATGGCTCCTGCCGTGGGTCGGGCTGCCTCGCGGGCAAGGCCCAGCCCGAGATCGGTCTGACGGCCGCCGATCAGTTCGATATAGATCTCGGCCAGCAGCTCAGAATCCAGCAGGGCGCCGTGCTTGACGCGGCGTGAGCGGTCGATGCCGTAGCGGCTGCACAGGGCGTCGAGACTGTTCGACGCGCCGGGATGTTTGCGGCGGGCCAGCGCCAACGTGTCGACGACCCGCTCCATCGCGAGCACCGGATGCCCGGTCCGACCGAATTCCGCATTGAGGAAGCCGATGTCGAAAGCGGCGTTGTGGGCGACGAGTCTCGCGTCGCCCAGGAAGGCATGAAGCTCGTCCGCCACCGTCCGGAACAGGGGCTTGTCGGCCAGGAATGCGTCCGAGAGGCCGTGCACCTCGAAGGCACCCTGTGCCATCGGCCGTTCGGGGTTCAGATAGGCATGGAAGTTCCGTCCCGTCGGGATGTGGTTCAGGAGCTCGATCCCGCCGATCTCGACGACCCGATCCCCCGTCGCATGGTCGATGCCGGTGGTCTCGGTGTCGAAGACGATTTCACGCAGGGCGGTCAGGGCGGGTATCCCGAATGGTGGCGGCGACGCGGCCATCTCGGCCGGCAATCGCCCGCAGGATATCCCCGACCTGGGCTTCCGCGCGATGGAGGCCGTGGCCCGTATCCACCAGGAAATGCGAGCGCGCCCGCTTTTCGCGATCGGGAACCTGCCGGGCCAGGATGGCGACGAACTTCGCCTGATCCATCCCGGGCCTCGCCAGAACCCTGTCGCGCTGGATTTCGGCCCGGGCGGTGACGACCAGGACAGCGTCGACGCGGTTCATCCCTCCGGATTCGATAAGAAGCGGGATGTCGAGGATGGCGATCGGGGCCCTGCTCCGAACGGCCCTGTCCAGGAAGGCCTGCTCTGCCGCGCGGACAAGCGGGTGGACGATCCCTTCCAGGTTCCGCAGCTGCTCGGTCGAGCCGAGCACGATCGCGCCCAGTCGAGCCCGATCGACAACCCCGTCCTGCACGGTTCCGGGAAAGGCCGCCTCGATCAGGGATGCAGCTTTACCCCGGTAGAGGGCGTGGACCGCCCCGTCGGCATCATGGACCGGCACGCCCCGGTTCCTGAACATCGCGCCCGTGGTCGACTTCCCCATTCCGATCGAGCCCGTAAGCCCGAGCACGAAGGTCACCGGCGGCCCTCGACATCGGCCTCGACCAGGGCTCGAAGTTCGCCCGTGACCCGAGGTCGCGTGCCGAACCAAGCCTCGAAGCCAGGGACCGCCTGGTGGAGCAGCATCCCGAGGCCCTCGACGGTCCGGAGCCCTCGAGCCCGGGCCCGTTCGAGGAGCGGCGTGACGAGCGGCACGTAGACGATGTCGGCGACGATTCCCGACGGGCCGAGCGCCGACAGGTCGAGATCGAGCGGCGGCTGCCCGGTCATGCCGAGCGAGGTCGTGTTGACCACGAGGTCGGTCCCGGCGAGCGCGGCCTCCCGGGCGTTCCAGGCGATCGCCTCGACCCGGTCGGGGTCGAATCGCGCGAGGTCGGCGGCCCGGTCGGGATTGCGGTTCGCGACCCGGATGCGCGGGATGCCATGCTCCAGGAGCGCACCCAGGATGGCCCGGGCCGCTCCGCCGGCGCCGAGGACGAGCGCGGAGGAAACCTCCCCGGCCCAGCCCGGCCCGATCGCGTCCGCGACATTCTCGGCGAATCCGATCCCGTCCGTATTGTCGGCGAGAAGGCTCCCGTCCGGCATCGCGCGGAGCGTGTTGACCGCGCCCAGCCTCTGCGCCCGCTCGGTCGAGGCCGGCACGAGGCGGAAGACGGCCTCCTTGTGCGGCACCGTCACGTTCCCGCCCACGAAGCCGCGCTCCGCAAAGGTCGTCAGAAAACCCGCAAGCTCGTCCGGCGGCACGTCGATCCGCTCGTAGGATCCGGCGAGGCCATGCTCCCTGAGCCAGAAGCCGTGGATCAGCGGCGAGCGGGAATGGGCAATCGGATGCCCGATCACGAAGGCCTTCGTCATCTCAGGTCGCGATGAATTTCATCGCATGCGCCCGGTAGAGGTCCACGATCGCAGCTGCCGTCTCCTCGATCGAGCGGCGCGTGACGTCGATCATCGGCCAGTTGTTGCGGGCGCAGAGCCGGCGCGAGAAGGCGACCTCCTCGGCCACGCGCTCCCGATCGACATAGGCCGTATCCTCGTCCGCCTTGAGGGAGAGCAGCCGGTTCTGCCGGATCTGTACGATGCGCTCCGGCGAGGCCACGAGCCCGACCACCAGCGCCCGCTTGGCCCGGTCGAGACGCGAAGGCGGCGGATGTCCCGGCACGAGGGGGATATTCGCCGTCTTGAGGCCCCGGTTGGCGAGGTAGATCGAGGTCGGCGTCTTCGATGTCCGGCTGATTCCCACCAAGACCACGTCGGCATCGTCCAGGTCGTCGGGAAGCTGGCCGTCGTCGTGGAGCAGGGTGAAGTTCATGGCGTCGATGCGCTTGAAATACTCGGCATTCAGCATGTGCTGAGCGCCGGGCCGCGCCGTCGAGGCCGTGCCGATATAGGATTCGAGAAGCGAGTGGACCGGCGCCAGAACCGAAAGGTGCGGACAGCCGACCTCGCGACACTTCTCCTCGAGCCGCACGGCAAGGTCGCGGTCGACCAGCGTGTAGAGGACGATGCCGGGCGCCGTGTCGATCTCGGAGAGCACGCGGTCGAGCTGCCTGGCGGAGCGGACCAGCGGATAGACATGCTCGATCGCGGACACGCCTTCGTATTGCGCGGTCGCTGCCCGGGCGACCGCGATCAGCGTTTCGCCGGTCGAGTCCGACACAAGGTGGAGATGGAAGTAGCTTCGGCCCACGATCTCCAGCCCATGTATGGGGAGTCGACGAGTGTGGATAGCGAAGCCGACCAGCCCGGTCCAGGAGCCGGGCCGGTTCAAGCCTGGGCTCAATCGTTAACATTTGACGCGTCGGGAGGCGTCGGAACGGGAGTCGGGGAGGAACCGGGCAGATGGGCGGGTTCCAAGGATGAAGGCGAACGTTAACGCCTGATTAACCTTTACCTTTCGTTAACCGGGCTGAGCGCTAGGCCGGACGTCACGCCGACTCGATGGTGTGGGCGAGCTGTGGATGGCATTGCGGGATCGTGAGTCACGCTCCAAGAGGAGAAAGAGAGAGTCAGATTCAGAATTTAGATTGAAGGGAGCGGGATGGCCGCGATCGCGACCGAGAAGGCCATCATGCGTGTCCTCGACGGCGAGGCCGTCTGGCCGCCCCCCGTCTGGATCATGCGGCAGGCCGGGCGCTACCTCCCGGAATATCTCGCCACCCGGGCCGAGGCCGGCTCCTTCACAACGCTCTGCTACACGCCTGGTTTCGCGACCGAGGTGACTCTGCAGCCGATCCGCCGTTACGGTTTCGACGGCTCGATCCTGTTCTCCGACATCCTCGTCGTGCCGGATGCGCTCGGCGCCGAGTTCAGGCTGGATGCGGGCGAGGGGCCGCGGCTGCGGCCGACGACCGACCGGGCGGGCCTCGACCGGCTCGCGTCTGCCTTGCCGCTCGAACGCCTCGAGCCGGTGCTCCAGGCCGTGCGGCTGATCCGGGCAAGACTGCCGGCGGAGACGACGCTGCTGGGCTTCTGCGGCGCTCCTTGGACCGTGGCGGCCTATATGATTGCCGGGCGGGGTACGCCGGACCAGGGCCCGGCCCGGGAGGCGGCCCAGTCGGATCCCGGCTTCATGGCCGCCCTGATCGATCTCCTCGTCGAATCTTCGATCGTCTACCTGTCGGCGCAGCTCGAAGCCGGGGCCGACGCCGTGCAGATTTTCGAGAGCCATGCCGGGTCGCTGTCACCCGACCGTCTCGGTCCGCTGTCGCTCGAGCCGATCGGCCGTATCATCGCCGGCGTCACGGCGCGACGGCCCGGTGCGAAGGTGATCGTGTTCCCGAGAGGGCAGGGCGAGCGGCTGGCCGAGTATGCAGCGCTTGGCGCAGCCGGGATTGGGATCGACCAGGAGACGGACTTGTCGGCCGCGATCACGACGTTGCCAGCGGCGGTCGCCTCGCAGGGCAATCTCGACCCGACCTTGCTCGTCCAGGGCGGCAAGGCTCTCGACGAGGGCGTCGACCGCGTGCTGGAGGCGGTGCGCGGGCGGCCGCATATCTTCAATCTCGGCCACGGGATCACGAAGGAGACCCCGGTCGAGAATGTCGCCCGGCTGTTGAAGCGTATCCGCGAAAGCTAGGCCGGTGCTCTACCCGACCCTGAAGATCGTCCACATCCTGGCGGTCATCTCCTGGATGGCCGGGATGCTCTATCTGCCCCGGCTCTTCGTCTACCATGCCGAGGCCCCTGCCGGGTCGCCGCAATCCGAGACCTTCAAGGTGATGGAGCGGCGGCTCCTTCGGGCCATCATGACGCCGGCGATGATCCTGACGTGGCTCGCCGGGCTATGGCTCGCCTGGGAGGGAGCCTTCCTCCAGTCGGGCTGGCTCCAAGCCAAATTCGCGCTCGTCGTCCTGATGTCGGGCGTGCATGGATGGCTCGCCGGGACTGTTCGGCGGTTCGGGTCCGACACGAATGTGAGGCCGGCCCGCTTCTACCGCGTTCTGAACGAAGTCCCGACGCTCCTGATGATCGGGATCGTGATCCTCGTCGTCGCGAAACCGTTCTGAGCGAATTTTTCGGCCAAGTCCCTTGAGGCTTGGCCGTGACCGGACTATAGCTCAGTTCTCCCAACCGACAGGTCGCCGCGCGTGGAGCCCAAACGGGTTCGCAACACCGGGCGTGCTTGAACCGGGCCATCCTGTCGCGCCCCTTCCCGCCAAGTCCCGGCCCCGCGATCCTAGCGAGAGTGTTCCCCGATGAGGGAAGTGAAGCTTGAAGACCTCAAGGCCAAGTCGGCTACGGAACTCCTGACCTTCGCCGAGGAGGTGGAGGTCGAGAATGCGAGCACCATGCGCAAGCAGGAGCTCATGTTCGCGATCCTGAAGCAGCTGGCCGCACGCGAGACCGAGATCGTCGGAACAGGGGTTGTCGAGGTGCTCCTCGACGGCTTCGGCTTCCTCCGCTCGTCCGATTCGAATTACCTGCCCGGACCCGACGACATCTATGTCTCGCCCTCGCAGATCCGGCGGTTCGGCCTGCGAACCGGCGACACAGTCGAGGGACCGATCCGCGGGCCGAAGGAAGGCGAGCGTTATTTCGCGCTGCTCAAGGTCAATACGATCAACTTCGAGGACCCGGAGAAGATCAAGCACAAGGTCCATTTCGACAACCTGACCCCGCTCTATCCGGACGAGCGCATCCGGCTCGAGCATCTCGACGAGGGTGGCAAGAAGGACTTCTCGGCTCGCATCATCGATGTCGTGGCCCCGATCGGGAAGGGCCAGCGCGCCCTGATCGTCGCGCCGCCCCGGACCGGCAAGACGGTGCTGCTCCAGAATATCGCGAAATCCGTCACGGCGAACCACGCCGAATGCTACCTCATCGTGCTCCTCATCGACGAGCGGCCCGAAGAGGTCACCGATATGCAGCGGTCGGTGAAGGGCGAGGTCATCTCCTCGACCTTCGACGAGCCGGCGCAGCGTCACGTCCAGGTCGCCGAGATGGTGATCGAAAAGGCGAAGCGCCTCGTCGAACACGGCAAGGACGTCGTCATCCTGCTCGATTCGATCACCCGCCTGGGCCGGGCCTACAACACGGTCGTGCCGTCATCCGGCAAGGTGCTGACCGGCGGTGTCGACGCGAACGCCCTGCAGCGGCCGAAGCGCTTCTTCGGTGCGGCCCGAAATATCGAGGAAGGCGGGTCGCTCACCATCATCGCGACCGCCCTGATCGATACGGGCTCGCGCATGGACGAGGTGATCTTCGAAGAGTTCAAGGGCACGGGTAACTCCGAGATCATTCTCGACCGAAAGGTCTCGGACAAGCGGATCTTCCCGGCGCTCGACATCACGCGCTCCGGCACCCGCAAGGAAGAGCTGCTCGTTCCGGCCGACGTCCTCAAGAAGATGTATGTCCTGCGACGCATCCTGAACCCGATGGGGACGGTGGACGCGATCGAGTTCCTGCTCGACAAGCTGCGGCAGACGAAAACCAACGGTGACTTCTTCGACTCGATGAACACCTGATTGGCTGGGGTTCGCCCCAGCCCGCAGAAACCGTTCAAAGGCTGAGACTCAGGCTCCGGCAAGCCGGGGTCGGCGCGGGGGTCGTGCCACATCCTGATTCGGACGCGCGATGCTGCCCGCCACCCCGTCCGACCCTGAAACGATCTATGCCGTGGCCTCGGGTCATGGCCGTTCAGCCATCGCCGTCATACGGCTGAGCGGCTCTCGCACGGCCGCTATCGTCTCGGCCCTGATCGGCACGGGCCCGCCCGAACCGCGCCGGCTGTCTCTGCGTCGCATCCGCAGCCCGGAGAGTGGAGAGGCGATCGATCAGGCCATGGTGGTCTGGCTGCCCGGACCATCCACCTTCACGGGGGAAGACCAGGCCGAGTTGCAGATCCACGGCGGTCCTGCGGTCAAGGCCGCTCTTCTGAGAGCGCTCTCCGGTCAGCCTCGATGCCGACCCGCCGAGCCTGGAGAGTTCACGCGGCGGGCGTTCCTGAACGGCCGGCTGGATCTGACCGAAGTCGAGGGCCTCGCCGACCTCATCGAGGCCGAGACGGAAGCACAGCGTAAGCAGGCCCTGCGTCAGCTTGAGGGTAAACTCGCCTCACAGGTCGAGCTCTGGCGGGAGGGGCTGATCGATGCGCTCGCATGGTGCGAAGCGGGCCTCGATTTCACGGACGAGGACGATGTGCCCGACGATGTCGCCGACGAGGCCACCCGGTCCCTCCTGGCGATCCGGGACGACGTTGCGGCCGCCGTCGCTGCCGCAGGCCTCGGGGAACGGCTCCGGGAGGGGTTCACGGTCGTAATCGCGGGGCCGCCGAATGCCGGCAAGTCGACCCTTCTGAACGCGCTGGCCCGCCGCGACGTCGCCATCGTGTCGCCGGTCGCCGGCACCACGCGGGACGCGATCGAGGTGCGGTGCGACCTGGGCGGGCTGCCCGTGACGCTCGTCGATACGGCCGGCTTGCGCGACAGCGAAAACGACGTCGAGCGGGAGGGCATCGCACGTGCCGAGAGCAGAATGGCGAGCGCGGATCTCATCCTCTGGCTGACGCCTGTCGGCGATCGGACCGGGATCCCGGACCGAGCCGAACCGACGCGCTGCAGTCGGGTCTGGACCAAGAGCGATCTCGGACAGGGTGTCCTGCAGGATGATGATGGTCCCGTGATCTCGGCCGCGACCGGTGCCGGGCTCCCCGAATTGCTCGACCTCATCAAGGCCGAGGCAGTCGCGCTCATGGGCTCAGGGGACGATGCGTTGGTGACGCGCGAACGTCACCGCATCGCTCTCGCCGAGGTGGTCGACTGCCTCGATCGCGCCCTCCTCCTGCGTCAGGGTCAGCAGAGCGAACTCGTTGCGGAGGATTTGCGCTTGGCTCTCCGGGCTCTCGGCCGCATGACGGGTCGGGTCGATGTCGAGGAGGTGCTGGGGCGGATCTTCTCGGCTTTCTGCATCGGCAAATAGGCGTGGAGCCGTAGCGTGGACGGACTGACATACGACGTCGTGGTGGTCGGAGGCGGGCATGCCGGCGTGGAGGCGGCGAGTGCGGCCGCCCGTCTCGGCGCCCGCACGGCTCTGGTCACGCAATCCCTCGCGACGATTGGGGCCATGTCCTGCAACCCGGCGATCGGCGGGCTTGGCAAGGGTCATCTCGTCCGGGAGATCGATGCGCTCGACGGCATCATGGGCCGGGCTGCCGACGCGGCCGGCATCCAGTTCCGCCTCCTGAACCGGCGAAAGGGCCCGGCGGTCCGGGGACCCCGAACCCAGGCGGACCGGAAGCTTTATGCCCGCGCGGTCCGAATGTTGCTGGCGGAGACCGCGAATGTCACGCTGATCGAGGCGGAGGCGGCCGATATCGACATCCTCGACGGAGCCGTATCGGCCCTCGTCCTGGCCGACGGTCGCCGCTTGGCCACAGGTTCCCTGATCATCACCACCGGGACGTTCCTGGGCGGGGTCATCCATATCGGCGACCGCCAGATACGGGCAGGCCGGCATGGGGAGGCAGCGTCCGACGCTCTCGCCAAAACGCTCGCTCGATACGGCTTTCCCCTCGGACGTCTCAAGACGGGGACGCCGGCGCGGCTCGATGGCCGCACGATCGACTGGGCCGGTATCGAGCGCCAGCGGGCCGACGAAGAGCCTGTCCCCTTCTCGTTCATGACCGATCGGGTCACGACCCCCCAGATCGAATGCGGCATCACCCGCACCACTCGGGCCGCGCACGACCTCATCCGGGCGAGCCTGCACCGCTCCCCGCTCTATTGCGGCGCGATCCAGGGCCGGGGACCGCGCTATTGTCCCTCGATCGAGGACAAGGTGGTCCGCTTCGCGGATCGGGACAGTCATCAAATCTTCCTCGAGCCCGAGGGTTTGGACGACACGACGGTGTACCCGAACGGGATTTCGACCTCTCTGCCGGAGGACGTTCAGAGTGGTGTTATCGCGGCGATTCCAGGCCTCGAGCGAGCCCGAATGTTAAGACCCGGCTACGCGATCGAATACGACTATGTCGATCCCCGGGCGCTCGATCCGACGTTGCAGACCAAGGCCGTGGGGCGTCTATTTTTCGCGGGCCAGATCAACGGCACCACGGGCTACGAGGAAGCGGCGGCCCAGGGTATCGTGGCCGGCTTCAACGCGGCCCTGCTCGCGTCCGGAGCGGCCGGGCAGGTTTTCTCCCGCTCGCAATCCTATATTGGCGTCCTCATCGACGACCTCGTGACCAAGGGCGTTACCGAGCCCTATCGCATGTTCACGTCTCGTTCCGAGTTCCGACTCAGCTTGCGGGCGGACAACGCGGACGAGCGGCTGACCCCGATGGCGGCCGCCTTGGGGGGGCTCTCGACCGGCCGGGCGTCTCGCTTCGCCAAGTTCGGCGGCGCGTTGTCGGCGGCGCGAAGCCAGCTCATGGCAAAGACGGTTTCGCCGGCCGAAGCAGCGAGGGTCGGCATCTCGGTCAGTCAAGACGGGATCCGACGGACGGGCCTCGATCTTCTATCGCGACCGGGCGTGACGATCAGATCCTTGGCACGATTGTGGCCTGAGTTGCGGGGATTGGACGCTCTCGTCGCCGATAGACTTGAGACGGATGCAGTCTATTCTGTCTATCTCGTTCGGCAGGACCAGGACCTTGCAGCATTTCAGCGGGATGAGGCAGTCGCCCTTCCGGCGGGGCTCGATTTCGGCGAATTGCCAGGGCTCTCGCATGAAATTCGCACGCGGCTTGGGCAGGTCCGACCGGTCAGTTTAGGTCAGGCAGCCCGTATGGAGGGTATGACGCCTGCCGCGTTGACCATACTGGCTGCCCATGCCCGGGCGCGCCGCGGATCCGCGGCCGCAACACATTGACGGCGGTGCATGCCGCAACATCCCGTGTTTCACGTGAAACGCGGGATCGTCTTGAGGTCTACGTGGCGGAGCTGCGACGGTGGCAACCAACGCTGAACCTCGTGTCTCCGGCATCCCTCCCGCATCTATGGGACCGTCATATTGCCGACTGCTTGCAGCTCGCCGATTTGGCGCCCAGCTGCGACGATTGGGTTGATCTAGGTTCGGGAGCAGGCCTGCCAGGGCTGATCATCGCTGCTTCGGACAGGGCGCCGCGGGTCACGCTCGTCGAGAGCGACGGCCGCAAATGCGCCTTCCTGCGACAGACGGCACAGCGCATGGGATTGCTGGTCTGCGTCCTTGAGGGTCGGATCGAATCGGTTTGCCAAGGCGTAGTGGAGGCCAGCGTCGTCACCGCGCGAGGGCTCGCACCTCTGAAGCGCCTGCTCGCTTACGCGCAGCCTCTGCTCGGTCGGGGAACGATATGCCTGTTTCCGAAGGGGAAGACCTACGATGTGGAATTGACCGAGGCCCGCGAATGCTGGACCTTCTCGGTCGACATCATTCCCAGCAGGACAGATTCGGAGGGGCGCATCCTTCGGATCAGCGAGCTCGTCGCGAAGTCTTAGCCGTGCGCCCGCTACGGGAACCATGAAGTGACAGACGCCACTCCCACGGGCCAACCGCCTGTCCCAATCGTGAAGCCCCGTGTCTTCGCGCTGGCCAACCAGAAGGGCGGGGTCGGGAAGACGACCACCACCATCAATCTCGGCACGGCGTTGGCCGCGATTGGCGAGCGTGTGCTGATCATCGATCTCGACCCGCAAGGAAACGCCTCGACCGGATTGGGAATCGACCGGCGCCAGCGTGCCGTCTCGACCTATCACATCATGGCGACCCGGACGCCCGTGTCGGATGCTGTCCGGGAGACGGCCGTGCCGAATCTGTTCGTGGCACCCTCGACCATGGACCTCCTTGGCCTGGAACTCGAGATTGCGCAGGAGCGGGACAGGGCGCAGCGCCTACGGCTCGCCCTGATAGCGATGAACAAGACCAGGAATGCAGCCGACACCTTCACGTATGTGCTGATCGATTGCCCGCCCTCGCTCAACCTTCTCACGATCAACGCTCTTGTCGCAGCGGATGCCGTCCTCGTTCCGCTGCAATGCGAGTTCTTTGCGCTCGAAGGTCTCAGCCAGCTCTTGAAGAGCATCGAGCAGGTTCGGTCGACCCTGAACCCCCGGCTGTCGATCCACGGGGTCGTGCTGACCATGTTCGATCCGCGAAACAACCTCGCGAACCAGGTCGTCGCGGATGTACGCCAGTTCATGGGCAGCAAGGTCTATGACACGGTGATCCCCCGGAACGTACGGGTTTCGGAGGCGCCATCTCACGGAAAGCCGGCGTTGCTTTACGACCTGAAATGCGCCGGTTCGCAGGCCTACCTGCGGCTCGCGTCCGAGGTCATCCACCGCGAGCGTTCGCTCAAATCTGCGGCCTGATCGGAATGGACACAGCCATGGGTGAAGAACCCGCACGAGCACGCCTCGGTCGAGGCCTGGCGGCGTTGATCGGGGATGTCGACGACGATTTCGTCGCCGGCGAGCGAAGCAAGGGCGGTCGACGCGTCGCGATCGAGTTCCTGAGGCGCAATCCTCGCAATCCTAGGACCCACTTCAACGAGACCGAGCTGGACGATCTCGCCTCCTCGATCCGCGAGCGCGGGATCATCCAGCCGATCGTTGTCCGCGTCCTTCGCGACCTGCCGGACGTCTACGAGATCATCGCCGGCGAACGCCGCTGGCGGGCCGCTCAGCGCGCGGGATTGCACGACGTTCCGGTGGTCGTGGTCGAAGCGGACGACCGGCTCGCTCTCGAACTGGCCATCATCGAAAACGTGCAGCGAAGCGACCTCAACGCGCTGGAGGAGGCCGCCGGCTACGAGCACCTCATCGGCGAACATGGCTACAACCAGACCGACCTCGCGACGATGCTGGGCAAGAGCCGGAGCCATGTCGCCAATACGTTGCGGTTGCTCAAACTTCCGGACAGCGTCCGAGACATGATCGTGCGTGGCGAGATTTCTGCCGGCCACGGACGGGCGCTTCTTGCCGTGAAGGACCCGGAAGAGGTCGCGCGGCGCATCTCGGCTCGAGGACTAACCGTTCGAGACATCGAGCGCCTCAGTCAGCCCGAAGATCCCGCTGTCGGCCAGGCCGCAACCAGATCAGGAGGCCGGCCCCGGAAGGTCCGGGGTGCCGGCGATGCAGACACCCGCGCTTTGGAGCGAGAGCTGCAGAACGCCTTGGGGCTGGTGGTCCACATCCGTCAGCAGGGGAACGAGGGGGAAATCAGCATCCGCTACAGCTCATTCGATCAGCTCGACGCGCTCTGTCGTTCGCTTCGGGCCTCTGCTCTCTGATCGGTCCGCTTGTAGTTTGCCAGACGGAAAAGGCTCGCCGGAACGATTGCGGCTGCCATTCCGGCAGCCTGCCGGGTCTGCTCCGTCGCAGCAAAGAGGGCTCGGTTCGCGTCCTTCAAAGCCTCCGTCCGCCAGCGCTGGAGCTGCCGCTCCGCGATGCTCCGGCGCCTGAAGTGCAGACCGCGCCACGACGCGACGGCAGTTTCGACGCTTTGGCCATCGTCGATCAGGCTCCGGCAGGCGAGAAGGGCGAGACAATGCCGCGATGCCGCCGATAGGACAGCGACCGGGCTCGTGCCGTGGATCACGTGCTGCGTCCAGGCGGAATCCAGGCCCGCTGCGTCTCCCGAGAAGGCAGCGTCCACGACCGTGTCGATGCTGAGGCTCGAGACGTCGCTCACCACCGCCTCGACGTCGGCGACACTGACGCTCTCAGCACCGCGGCCGTAGAGGGCTAGTTTCGCAAGCTCGCCCCGCGTGGCCAGGCGATCTCCGCCCAAGCTCTGCAGGAGCAATTCCCGGGCATCCGGATCCAGCCGCAGGTTTTCTCCTCGAAACGTCTCGTCAATGATCGTACCGAGGTCGCGGGTCTCGTCTGCGTAGCATGGTAGCGCTAAAGCTAGACGGGACTGCTCGCAGATGGATCGAAGCGGAGCGGTGCGGGCCAGGTCCCCTGCTTCGACCACGATGAGGACGCCGGTCAGGCTGGTCGACAGACAGGTCGCGACGGCGCCCGAGATGTTTCGCCCCGTTGGCCCCACCCAGATGGCGCGACGCTCTCCGAACAAGCCGTATGTGGAGGCTTCTTCACCCAAAAGCCCTGGCCGGTCTGCGACTGCATCTCCTTCGAGCCGGACTAGCTGAAACGGATCCTTGGGGTCTGCTACGGCCTCCTCGGCCGCCCGACGGGCGCGCTCGCTGACGCTGCCCGCATCGGGCCCGTACAGGAGCAGAAGCTGGACGCCGGGCGGCAGCCGGCGGAGCGTCCGTTCGACGTCCCCTGCCTTGACGGCGGTCATCGGCTCAAGGGGACGTGGCGAACAACGCTGCCAGACGCTGCTTGATATCGTCCGCTATGAGCTTGGAAGCGCGGATCTCGGCGTCTCGCGCGGCGCGGACGTTGGCGAAACGCTGAGGATCGCGGAAGTAGGTGGCCGTCGTCCGGGCTGTCCCGGAACCGATCGGGCGAGATCCATCGTTCGACAGAAGAACGTATTTCACCGTGACATTCAGCAGGGCGGCGTCGGCTCGGCCGGTGACCGTGTCTGTGGTGGTCACCTGGACCGACTCGCTCGCATCGAGTGTCAGTCGATACTTCTTGCGGCTGACCTGTCCGGAGCCGTCGAGGTCGAAGATGAGTTCGCTCCGAAGATAATGACCAAGCCGCTCCTGCCCCAGAGGGGTGGTAACATTCTCGACCGAGATCGATGCAAGGGCCTCCTGAAGAGGAACGCCCGATGCCGTCGGTCCATAGAGCGGACGAAGGCAGCCCGCCGCCGCAAGAGCGATTCCCGCTGCGAGGGCCGGCCGGATGTATCTATGCCACGACATTGACGATCCTGTTCGGCACGACGATGAATTTACGCACGGGGCGTCCCTCGACGGCTTTCACGACCGCCTCCAGCGACATCACGGCGACCTGAATGGCGGCGGCGTCAGCCGACCGATCTACTACCACATCGGCCCGTTTGCGGCCGTTCACCTGAACCGGCAACGTGATCAGGTCGTCTACGAGAAGCGAAGGATCGACCACTGGCCAGGAGGCCTCGGCGACGAGACCCGGTCCCGCTTTCAGAGCCAGCCAGCATTCCTCGGCGAGGTGGGGCATCATGGGTGCCATCATCTGCACAAGCAGCGTCGTGGCCTCAACGATGTCCGGCGAAGCCGTGGTCTCCCCGCCTTCCTCCGCCAACGCGGCCGTAAGCGCGTTCGTGAGTTCATAGAGGCGAGCCACCGCCCGATTGAAGCGAAGGTTGTCGAGGTCGTTCTGCACCGCAGCGAGCGTGCGGTGTGCGGCCTTCCGGATGTCGCCACCGGCGCTGACATTGGCCCTAGCTAGCCCGAGCGCCGACACGTCGAACACGAGTCGCCACACCCGCTGCACGAAGCGGGAGGCGCCTTTGACGCCTTCTTCGGTCCAGATCACGTCTCGGTCGGGAGGCGAGTCGGACAGCATGAACCAGCGCGCGGTGTCCGCGCCGTAGCTGCCGATGATGTCGTCGGGATCGACGGTGTTCCGACGCGACTTCGACATCTTCTCGATGCCGCCGATCTGCACGCACTCGCCAGTTTTCACGTGAAACGCCTGCCGCTCGGAGCCGGCGACTTCAAGCCTGACTTCGGACGGCTGCAGCCACTCGCCGGCGGGGCTGCGATAGGTTTCGTGGACTACCATCCCCTGGGTGAACAACCCGGCGAACGGCTCGTCCAAACCCGCCCAGCCGGTTCGGTGCAGGGCGCGCGTGAAGAAGCGCGAGTACAGGAGATGCAGGATCGCGTGTTCGACGCCGCCGATATACTGGTCGACGGGCAGCCACGACGCGACGGTGGCCGGGTCGGTCGGCGCGTCGGCAAGATCCGGATCCGTGAACCTCGCGAAATACCAGGACGAATCCACGAAGGTGTCCATCGTGTCCGTCTCCCGCCGGGCATGGCCGCCGCAGCAGGGACATGGGACCTTGTTCCACGTCTCGTGCCGGTCCAGCGGATTTCCCGGCAGATCGAAGGAGACGTCATCCGGCAAGGTAACGGGCAGGTCGGCGACCGGGACGGGTACGATCCCGCATTCGTCGCAATGGATGACCGGGATGGGGCAGCCCCAATATCGCTGGCGCGAGATCCCCCAGTCGCGGAGGCGGTAGTTCACCTTGCGCTCGGCGACGGGAGCGTTGCCGCGCAGCTCCGTCGTGAGGCGCCGTGCAACCTCCTCGCAGGCGGCATCCGTCGTGAGCCCGTCGAGGAAGCGCGAATTGATCATGCGACCGGTGCCGTCATAGGCGACATCCGTCACCGCGAAGGTCGCGGGGTCGGCATCGTCGGGCGCAACGACCGGGGTCACACCGAGCCCATACTGGCGGGCGAAATCGAGATCGCGCTGATCGTGTCCAGGGCAACCGAAGATGGCGCCCGTCCCGTAATCCATGAGGACGAAATTCGCGACGTAGACGGGCAGCTGCCAAGACGGGTCGAAGGGATGCAGCGCCCGGATTCCGGTATCGACGCCCCGCTTGTCGGCCTTGTCGATGGCGGCCTGGGATGTCCCGGTGCGCCGTGCTTCCGCGATGAAGTCCGCGACCTTCGGGTCTCGCTGAGCCACGGCGAGTGCGAGAGGATGGTCCGGGGCGATCGCCATGAATTTCGCCCCGAACAGCGTGTCCGGACGCGTGGTGTAGATGTCGAGTTCCGGCTCACTGCCCGGGCAAGTGGCAGGGTCGAGGGCGAAGCGGACGAGCAGGCCTTCTGAGCGGCCGATCCAGTTCCGCTGCATCAGCCGGACCTTTTCCGGCCAGCGCGTCAGGTCGTCGAGGCGCTGGTCGAGATCGGCCGCGAAATCGGTGATCCGGAAGAACCATTGCGTGAGTTCGCGTTGTTCGACCACCGCTCCGGATCGCCAGCCCTTGCCGTCGATCACCTGCTCGTTCGCCAGCACAGTGTGGTCGATCGGGTCCCAATTCACCTTCGCGGTCTTGCGGTCGACCAGCCCTGCCGAGAGAAAGTCCAGAAACAGGCGCTGCTGGTGGCGGTAATAAGTCGGATCGCAGGTCGCGAACTCTCGCGACCAGTCGATCGACAAGCCCATCGACTGCAGCTGCGTGCGCATGGTCGCGATATTGGCGTAGGTCCAGTCCCTTGGATGGACCTTGTTCTGCATCGCGGCATTCTCAGCCGGCATACCGAAGGCGTCCCACCCCATCGGATGGAGGACGTTGAAGCCACGTGCGCGCTTGTATCGCGCAACCACATCGCCCATCGTGTAATTCCGCACGTGGCCCATGTGGATGCGGCCCGAGGGATAGGGAAACATCTCGAGCACGTAGTATTTCGGGCGCGTATCGTCGTTCGCCGTCGTGAAAAGATCACGATCGGTCCAGGCTTGCCTCCAACGAGGTTCGGCTTCCTTCGCGTTGTAGCGCTCGACAGACATAGCGGCCGCGGTCTCGGACTTGTGCAGGGATCAGGGTGAGCCGAGACCGACAGACACGATATACCGAGGAGGGTCAACGTTTTCCGACCCCTCGCGCCGGAGACCGGGACGCCCTGAATGAGCGATCAATTGAAGGCCGTGGAGGCGGAAGTTGGCCGCGCCGCCGAGGATGCGGGACGCGAGCCGTCGGCCGTATCCCTCATCGCGGTCTCGAAGACGGTTCCGGCCGGCGGCATCCGGCCGTTGCTGGAGGCCGGCCATCGTTGCTTCGGCGAGAACTACATCCAGGAGACCGGGGCGAAGTGGCCGGACTTGCGCGAGGCGTATCCCGGATGTGAACTCCACCTGATCGGCCCCCTTCAGTCGAACAAGGCCCGCGAGGCCGTGACCCTGTTCGACGTCATCCACACCGTGGACCGTCCCTCCCTGGCCGCCGCCCTCGCGAAGGCGATGGACCAGACGGGACGGCAGCCGATCCTGCTCTGCCAGGTCAATACGGGCGAAGAGCCTCAGAAGGGCGGCGTACCGCCTGGGGAGACGGACGAGTTCCTGCGCCGCTGTCGCGACGAATACGGCCTCAAGATCGAGGGCCTGATGTGCATTCCGCCCTTCGCGGACGCACCATCCCCGCATTTCGCGCTGCTGCGGTCGATCGCGGAGCGCAATGGCCTTCCCCTCCTGTCCATGGGGATGAGTTCGGACTTTTCCGCGGCCATCCAACTCGGAGCCACGCATGTTCGGGTCGGAACGGCCATTTTCGGAGAACGAAGCCGGGCCGCCTAGCCGCCCGTCATGAGACCTCGACAGCTTCAGGGTCTAAGCCTCTGGTGTCGCGAGCGGCGAGGTTTTGCCAGGATGTCCACCACCGTCCGGGGTCCGATCCGGCTCAGGATCCGGTTGACGAGACGGCGTTCGACGGCCACGCAACCTTCCGTAGGCAGGAACCCTGATCGCGCCACGTGCAGGAAGACGGCGCTGCCGCGCCTTCTGATGGCAGGATGACGGTTCCAGCCGAGATCCAGGATCACGTCGTAGAGGTCGTCCTCACGCCAAAGTCGCTCATGCGAAGGTCCAGACGGCAGCCGAACCGGGCGGTTGTAGAGGGAGGAGGCCGGATCGTCGCACCAGCCGTGCGCCGGACCGATAGGCCGGAGTTGCAGGAGGGTCGAGGGTCGCGAGATCCGGTCGGCCCTGTAATAGGCACCAAGGACGCGCATGCGGCCCGTGGGCGTGCCGCCATCCCCCTCTCGCTTGCGGGGGACGGGTCCGCTCCGACCCAAGGCGCAGGGGATATCCAACGGCCCGACCCGCAGGCGCCCTCGATTCGGGCAGCCGGGCGCCCGAAAGACGCGCATAACGTCGACACTGCGTCGCTTCACCGCCCGGAGGGACTTCAATGTCACCCCGCTGTCAAGCTATACAGGTTCCATGCCGCTCCTCAGATCGGGCCTGGCGCCCGCACCAGAACGTCGGCGGGACCGCTGATGGCCAATGTCAGCCGCCTTCTCGTCGTCGAAGACGATGTCGACCTCCGCGACACGCTCATCGAGCAGCTCGGACCCTCGAGCGAGTTCGAGGTCGTGGCATGCGGCACCGTCCGGGAAGCCCGCGAGGCGCTCGCCAAAGGGCGCACCGACCTCATCATCATGGATGTCGGCCTGCCGGACATGGATGGTCGGGAGGCCGTGAAGCTGATCCGGCAGGAAGGATTTCGCGGGCCGGTCGTCATGCTGACCGCGCAGACGAGCGATACGGATGTCGTGATGGGCCTTGATGCCGGCGCGAACGACTATGTGGCCAAGCCCTTCAAATTCGCCGTGCTGCTCGCCCGGATCAGGGCCCAGTTGCGGGCGCACGAAGCCTCCGAGGACGCCGTCTTCGCGATCGGCCCCTACACATTCCGGCCTGGGGCGAAGATCCTGGTCAGCGAACGCGGGTCGAAGCTCAAGTTGACCGAGAAGGAAACGGCCATCCTCCGCTTCCTCTACCGCGCGGGCCAGAAGACCGTCAGCCGTGATGTCCTGCTCCAGGAGGTGTGGGGCTACAACGCGGCGGTGACGACGCACACGCTCGAGACCCACGTCTACCGTCTCCGGCAGAAGATCGAATCCAATCCCTCGGCTGCCCGCATCCTCGTGACCGAGCCGGGTGGCTACAAGCTGATGCCCTGAGGCGAGGCGCCCGGCTTGGCCCTCGACGATACGATCGCGATCCTCTCCCATGCGCCCGTCATTGGTCATCTGGAGCGAGACGCCCTCCGCCTGGTCGCCTTCTCGGCGGAGACCCGCCGGCTTCGTCAGAACGAGATCCTGTTCAGGCAAGGGGATCGGTCGGATGGTGGCTACGTCGTTCTGTCGGGTGAGATCGCGGTCACGCGCGCAGGGTCGGACGAGGTGACGCTGGCTGGGCCGGGTTCACTGGTCGGACAGGTTGCACTCTTCGTCCGGATGGTCAGGCCGGCCGCGGCGGTTGCTCGTCAGCCGACCAGCGTCCTCCGCATCTCGCCGACGCTGATGCGACGCCTGCTGGAGGAATTTCCGTCGGCCGCGAGCGAGGTCCGCGATGCGCTCGCCCGCGACCTTGACGAACTCACCGAGGGCCTCGGACGAGTGCGCCGCATGCTGCTTGACATCGACCAGCATTAGTCGGGCGCTTTACAGGACCAACGAGGCCGTGACCGGGGCATGGTCGGAGGGGCGGAGCCAGCCGCGGGCGGCGCCATGCACGTCGACGGAACGAAGCGCGCCGGCGAGGTCTTGGGATGTCCAGACATGGTCGAGCCGGCGTCCCTTGTTGGCCGCCGCCCAATCCGGCGAGCGATAGCTCCACCATGTGTAGATCTTGGTCGGCTCGGGCGTGAGATGCCGCGCCCCGTCGGTGAAGCCGCTCTCGACCCGCATCATTTCGAGGGCCTCGGTCTCGACCGGCGTGTGGCTCACCACCGAAAGGAGCTGGCGATGCGACCAGACGTCGTGCTCGAGCGGGGCCACGTTGAGGTCGCCGACCAGGATGGTGGGCCGCTGTTCTCTCGCGGCACCCCAGCGCCGCATCTCGGCCAGGAAGCGGAGCTTGTGGTCGAATTTCGGATTGAGAGCCCGGTCGGGAACATCGCCGCCGGCCGGCACATAGAAATTGTGGATCGCTACCCCGGCCGCCGCGCCGGCCTCTGGCCCCAGGACGACCGAGAGGTGGCGGGCATCGTCGCGCTCGCACCAGCTCCGCGGCTCGACGGAGGCGAACGGAAAGCGGGACAGGATCGCGACGCCGTTATAGCCCTTCTGGCCGACCTGCACGACGTGAGGGTAGCCAAAGCCCTGCAACGAACTCAGCGGAAAGCAGTCGCCCGGACATTTCGTTTCCTGCAGGCAGAGGACGTCCGGCCCGATCTCGTCCAGCGCCCGGCCCACCTGCTCGAGGCGAAAACGGACGGAGTTGATGTTCCAGGTCGTGACCTTGAGATGCACGGTGTCGGTCGAGCTCGCGTCAGTCGACCACCGGCCGCATGTATTGCAGCATGAAGATCTTCGGATCGAGCGGCTTGTTCTTCTCGATTCCGGAGAGCGCGACCGTGGTCGTATAACCCTGCGGATCGACCACGCGCCAGCGCCTCAGCGTGGTCAGGTCGGCGTCGAAGGACAGCGTGATCCGTGACGTGCCGCCGAGCGTGGAGCTGTCCTCGATCGTGACCTGGACGCCGTTGCCCTCGCGGCCGACCGACCGGATCCGCGATTCCCGCGCGAGATCGATGCGCGAGCTGAGCAGGAACTTCAGCGGCGTCTGGGACACGGGATAGGGATCGGAGGTGTTGAGCTTGCGGTCTCGGACGAGCACGGTGGAACCGTCCGACACGATCTCCATGGTGGAGGGCTTGTTGTATTCGAAGCGAAGCTTGCCGGGGCGTTGCACATAGACGGTGCCGGTCAGCTGACGCCCTTCCCCGCCCGTTTGCGTGAAGGTGGCGCTCATCGACTGTACGCCATTCAGGGCGACATTCGCGCGATCCACGATCTCGCGCTCGTTCAGCGCAGCACGCTCGGTCCGGGCCGGTGCAATCTCGAGCGGATCGCCGGCGGATTGCGCCCGCGCCGTCACGCTCATCAGGCTGCACGCCGCCACAAGCGCCGTGGCGCCAACGATCCGCATCATGCTCGCGTCTCTCCCGGCCCTGCCGCTAATCGTCGTCGCGCATCGGGGCCGCAGAGCCCGCGATGAGGATCTCGCGCTTGCCGGCGTGATTGGCCGGACCGACGATACCCTCGTTTTCCATGCGCTCCATGATGGAGGCGGCTCGGTTGTAGCCGATTCCGAGCCTGCGCTGGATATAGGAGGTCGAGGCCTTCTTGTCGCGGAGCACGACCGCCACGGCCTGGTCGTAAGGATCCTGGCCCTCCTCGCCGAATGCGGCCGACATCGCCCCCTTGTCGAAGACCGGGCCACCCTCTTCCGACCCGCCGGCGCCGGCGGGCTCCTCGTCCGAGGTGACGCTGTCCAGATATTGCGGCCGGCCCTGCGCCTTCAGATGCGCCACGACCTTCTCGACCTCGGTGTCGGACACGAAGGGCCCGTGTACGCGCGTGATCCGGCCTCCGCCCATCATGTAGAGCATGTCGCCCTGACCGAGCAGCTGTTCGGCGCCCATTTCGCCCAGGATGGTGCGGGAATCGATCTTGGAGGTGACCTGGAAGGAGATCCGGGTCGGGAAGTTCGCCTTGATCGTGCCCGTGATGACGTCGACCGAGGGCCGCTGCGTCGCCATGATGAGGTGGATGCCGGCGGCACGGGCCATCTGGGCGAGCCGCTGGATGGCGCCCTCGATATCCTTGCCGGCGACCATCATCAGGTCGGCCATCTCGTCGACGATGACGACGATATAGGGGATTTGCTCGAGATCCATAATCTCGTCTTCGTAGATCGCCTCGCCGGTCTCGCGGTCGAAGCCGGTCTGGACGGTCCGGGTGATGACCTCGTGGCGCTCCTTCGCCTCGAGGACGCGCGCGTTGAAGCCGTCGATGTTGCGGACGCCGAGCTTCGACATCTTCTTGTAGCGTTCCTCCATCTCGCGCACGGCCCATTTCAGGGCGATCACGGCCTTCTTGGGGTCCGTGACCACGGGCGAGAGGAGATGCGGGATGCCGTCATAGACCGACAGCTCGAGCATCTTGGGGTCGACCATGATGAGCCGGCAATGCTCGGGCTTGTGCATGTAGAGCAGCGACAGGATCATCGTGTTGATGGCGACCGACTTGCCGGAGCCGGTCGTGCCCGCGACCAGGAGGTGGGGCATGCGGGCGAGGTCGGCGATGATCGGCTCTCCGCCGATATTCTTGCCGAGGCAGAGGGCGAGCTTCTGCTTCGTGCCGACGAAATCCTGGCTCGCCAGGAGCTCGCGCAGGAACACCGTCTCGCGCTTCTGGTTCGGCAGTTCGATGCCGATCGCGTTCCGGCCCGGCACCACGGCGACGCGGGCGGACACGGCCGACATCGAGCGGGCGATGTCGTCCGCGAGACCGATGACGCGGCTCGACTTCGTGCCGGGCGCCGGCTCGAGCTCGTACAGCGTGACCACCGGACCCGGCCGCACGTTGATGATCTCGCCCCGGACACCAAAGTCCTCCAGCGTCGATTCGAGCAAGGTGGCATTCTGCTCGAGCGCGTCCTTCGATACCGTCGCGACCTGCTTCTTCGGCTCTGCGAGAAGGGCCAGGGGCGGCAATTCGTATTCCCCCGCCGTCGACGAGCGCCCGGCCGCATCGGCACCGGGCCTGGGCCGGATCGGGGCAGCTGCGGGCAAAATCCGCGCGGCGGCCGGTGGCTGGACCGCGACCGACGGAGCTTTTCGGGACGGGACGGGAGCGAGAACCGGAGCCTCGGGGAAGCCGTCGTCGTCGTCCTCTTCACCGAGGTCGGGCTGATAGGGGACTGGACCGACCTCCCGCAGGTCCGACGGGTCGCGCGCCGCCGCACGCGTGGGTCGGTTCGGGACCGACTCAGGCACCATGTCGAACTCCTCCGGCTCGTCCTCATCCTCCGGCGGGAGGGGCTGAACCGGGATCCTTGTCGGGATCGAAGGCGCTGCGGCCGGCCCTGGTGCGAAGACCGGCTCGCGCCGGACGACGGTCGCGTTGGTCCGGTCGCCGGACGCTTGCGCGCGGGCGACCACCGGCGCGTCGAATTCGGACTGCCCAAGCCGGGCCACGCGCCGCTTCAACGCGGCCTTGGTGCTCATGATCCCATGCACGAGCCCTCCGAGCCAGATGATGGCCCAGCTCGGCTCGTCGTCCCGGGCGGGCTCGTCACGATCGAATCGCCGCGCCTGGGCGGGTTCGAGCTCGCTCAGCGACCGCGCGTCGGGTTTGCCGAACCCGCACGCGGCCACGAGCGCCAGCGCTCCGAGGCCCGCGAAGACGAGGCCGGCAAAGGCCGAACCGGTCGAACCGGCAAGGCCGCCGACGGTGCGGGCCGCACCCAGGAGCGCGTCGCCCGCGACCCCGCCGAGGCCTGTCGGCAGGGGCCAGCGGCTTGTCGTGGGAAGCGCGCTGGCGGCAGCCGCGGCGGACCACACGCCGGCAGCCCAGAAGGCGAGGCGCATCCCGACCCGGGACAACCGGCCCTGTCGCATGAGCCGGATACCCCAGACCGCGGGCGCGAGGAGGAGCGGCGCGGCGCCGAGGCCGAAGATCTGGATGAGGAGATCGGCCGAGATCGCGCCGTAGGTCCCGAGGAGGTTCCTGACGGGCGCCGAGGTCGCGTGGTTCAGGCTCGGGTCTCTCACCGACCAGCTCGCAAGAGCGACCGCGATGGCGCCCGACCCGGCCACGAGGGCGAGGCCGGACCCTTCGACGACCCGCCGTCGCAGGAAGCCGACCAGGAAGTCGGATGCGCGCTCGAGAGGCGATTCGTGGCGGCGATACGTGTGCATGTCGGGGACCGCGGCGGCGTGGTGCTCGCCAGACCCTAGAAGCCGGCCAGTTAAGGCAGCGCTAACCCTGCCGGCCCAAGCGCCAGAACCGGCCTGGTTTGAGGCCGCGATCCAAGTCTCAGACGGCCTCGGCCCGCAGCGATCTCCGCCCCAAGCTGGCGGTTGCGTTTGACACGAAGGCTGTGCCCCGCCCGAGTTCGAGAGGAAGGCGCGGCAACACGGCTTCGATCTCGTCGGCTGCGAGATCGCGGCCGATGACGACGAGGAAAGATCCGCCCGCGGGCGGAACGCCGCCGAAGGCGCGCGGCTGGGAGAACACGGTGCCGACGCTCTGCACCAGCAGCGGGCGATCACTCTCCGCGACCTGGATGAGGCCTTTCAGCCGGAGCAGCCGGTCGCCGAGCGCGCCCGCGAGATTGTCCAGCCACTCCGCCAGGTCATCGTAGCGGATGGCGGCCGACTGCCGGAGCAGAAAGGTCGTCATCCGTGGGTGAGGGCCGGCTGCCCGTCCCGGTTGGGCATGCGGGTCGGGCCAAAGCGAAAGCGCGCCTGGCAGGGGCGGGGCGAAAGCTGCGCGGGATGCGGCACTCCGATAGCGCAGCGCGACCACCTCGGCCAACGGGTTCACCAGTGCCACCTCGCTGGCCGCCTCGGCGAGTCTCGCTTCAGGCATCGTGTCGAGCTTGGTGACCACGATGCGGTGGGCGCCGGCCCATTGCGCGGCGGCCTCCTCGAAGGTTTGCGTCTCCGGACCTCGCGCGGCATCGAAGGTCGCGACCACGCTGAGGCGCATCCTGTGGGAGGCGAGAGGCGCGATCTGCCGCAGGACGGGCCCTGGTTTCGACAGGCCGCTCGTTTCGAGCACGATCCGGCGCAGCGGCCGTGCGGAATCCGGCCGCGGCGCCGCGAGCAGGGACTCCACGGTCAGCGTGAGGTCGGTTCCGACCTGGCAGCAGACGCAACCATTCGCCAGCATGGTCATGGCGACGTCGCCGCCGGCCTCGCGAAGAAGGGCGCCGTCGAGCCCGATCTCGCCGACCTCGTTCACGATGATCGCCGTCTCGCCAGCCTCGTCGGTGCCGAGAAATTCGCGCAGCAGCGTCGTCTTGCCCGAGCCCAGGAAACCGGTGAGGACGACGAAGTCGATTCCGGCCTGGGTCACCCCGCGGCGGCTCGCGCGTCGTCGGCACGGCTCGGGCCGGGCGCGGCGTCGACAGGCCGGTCCTCATCGGCCTCGTCCCAGCTCGACCTGACGAGGTCACGCACGTCGGCCAGGAGCTCCGCGGTGTCGTAGATGATGCCGTCCTTGATGGTGAGCTTCAGGCCCCGGTGCCATTCCGGCCGGTTGGTCGCCTCGTCGAGCCGCAGGGCGCCCGTGCCGTAGAGGAGCTTGAAGTCGGTCAGGGGATTGTGGTCGTGAACGAGAAGGTCGGCCCGTTTGCCCACCTCGACGGATCCGATCTCGTCCTCGAGGCCGCAGAGGGCGGCACCCTGGGAGGTCGCGGCTCGCAGCACCTCGATCGGGTTGAAGCCGGCCTCCTGAAGAAGCTCCAGCTCCCGAACGAAGCCGAAACCGAAGATCTGGAAGATGAAGCCCGAATCCGACCCGGTGCAGACGCGTCCGCCGCGATTCTTGTATTCGTTGATGAAGGTCATCCAGAGCCGGTAATTCTCCTTCCATTCGACCTCGTTCTGGGTTGACCAGCGATACCAATACGAGCCGTGCCCGCCGCGCTGAGGCTGGAAATAGTTCCACATCGACTTCCAGGTATAATCCTTGTGCCAATCGGCCTGGCGGGCCCGCATCAGGTCCCGATTGGCGTCGTAGATCGTGAAGGTCGGCACGAAGGTGAAGCCGAGTTCGAGGAAGGCATCCATCACCTCCTTCCATTTCGCGCTGCCCGGCTTCGCCGCCTGTCCGAACATCTGCCCGGCAACCGAGAAGCGGAAATACTCGTCCGACTGGTCGTAATCGGCCGGGAATCTCTGCACGACCTGGTCCTCGTAGAGGGCCTCGGGCAATCCGTAATAATGCTCGGCGCTGGTCAGCCCCCAGCGCGCGGTGGTCAGGGCGTTCATCCGGGTTACGGCCATCTGGTCGTGATGGCAGCCGGACCGGAGCCCGACCTTGCGGCATTCGTCGAGCGCGGCCTCCATGATCGCAGGCGGCGCGCCGAAGAATTTCACGCCGTCCGCGCCCCGCTCCGCCAGCGCCCGGATCCAGGCTCGGCCCTCTTCGGGAGAGTGGATCGTCTTCAGCCTGTCGTTCACGGCCGGGAAATAGGCATAGGCGATGAGGCGCGGAGCCGCGATCCGGTTCTCGGCCGAGAGCGCCTTCTGGTCCAGCATCCAGCCGAGCCCGTTGAACGAGCCCATTTCGCGGACGGTCGTGACCCCGTGCGCCAGCCAGAGCTTGTAGACATAGTCGACCGGCGGAACCCAGCCATTGGCCGCGTGGTAGGCGACACCCGCATGGGCATGGCAATCGACGAAGCCGGGCGTGACCCACTTGCCCTGGCAATCGATCTCGTGGTCGCCGGCCTCCGGGCGCAGCTTGTCCTTGATGGTGGAGATCGAGGATCCGACCTTCTTCATCAGCGTGATGCGGCCCTCCTCGACCACGATGTCGATCGGGCCGATCGGAGGGGCGCCGGTGCCGTCGATCACGGTCGCGCCCCGCAGCACCAGGCGCCGATACGGTCCCTCGCCGCGGTCGCGCGTCGTCGCCGCCGCGACCGGCGGCTGTCCGGCCTTGGCGCGTTCGAGGGTGAGTTCCTCGCCGACGAGGATGTCGGTGTCTGCCATGAAAGGTCTCCTCAGGCCGGCCGGCGTGCGCGCCGCGCCAGGAGCGCGCTGCCGAGAATGGTGAGCGTCAGGGTTGCGATCAGCAGGATGAAGGCGAGCGCGGCGCCGAAGGGCCAGTTCGATCCCTTCGAGAACTGGTCGTAGACGGCTGGCGCCATCATCTTGAATTGCGATCCGCCGAGGAGGACGGCGGTCGCGAAGGTGTTCATGCACAGGATGAAGACGAGGGTGGAGCCGGCCGCCACGCCCGGTAGGGCCAGCGGCCACACGATGCGCCGGAACACGGTCAGGTTCGGCGCCCCGAGATTGGCGGCCGCCTCCTCGACGGCCCGCGGAATGCCCTCGATCACGGAGGCGAGCGTCAGCACCATGTAGGGCAGCACGACGGCGATCGTGCCGATGACGACCGCACCGGGCGTATAGAGGATCTTCACCGGCCCGCTCGTCAGCCCGACGGCCTGGAGGCCGACATTGACGAAGCCCTCGTTGCCCAAGAGCCCGACCCACCCGGCGACCCGCACGACGTTGCCGACGAGGAGCGGCACGAGGGTCAGCACGGTGACGAGGCTCTTCCACCGGCTCTGCATCCGGGCGATCCAATACCCGGCCGGAAAGCCGAGGAGGAGCGTCAGCGCCGTGCACGTGAAGGCCATGACGAGCGTGGTCGCCATGACGTTGCGGTAATACGGATCGGCGGCGGCCCGGACGTAATTCTCGAGCGTCAGCGCCTCCACCATCATCTGCGCTGGATCGTAATGGTTCAGCGAGATGCGGCCGAGATAGAGCATCGGGCCGACAAGGAGCGCGGCGACCAGCAATCCAGCGGGAAAGACGAGGGCGGCGGCGGGCATCAGCGGCACCATCGTTGTCTTCTCCCCGTCGTGACGGGGAGAAGAGTGAGCGCGGTGCGGCTCAGGCCTTGAACTCCTTCGACCAGAAATCGAGAAGCGGCCCGCGCTCTTGCTGCATATAGGCGTAATCGAGCGGCCGGAGCTTCGCCTGCTGGGCCTCGGTCAGGCTGATCTCCCGGGCGAGATCGGCCGGAAGCTTCGCGTCCTTGACGGTCGGCACGTAGCCCATCTTGTCTGCGAACGCGACCTGGGCCGTGGGATCGAGCATGGCGTTCAGGTATTTCCAGGCGGCGTCTTTCGCCCGCGAATTCCTCGGTACGGCGGCCTCGAACAGGATCGGGATGGCACCCTCTTCGGGCACGGACCAGGCGATCGGAATGCCGCCCTTCTTCCACATGAAGCCGCGGGCGAGCCACATCGTGGTGATCCAGACCTCCTCCGATTTCAGCCCCGCCGCCAGCGCCTCGTTCGAGGGATAGACCTTCGGGTCGCGGGACTTGAGCTCCTTCAGAAGCTTGTTGCCAGCCGTGAAATCGTTCGCCTTGCCGCCGGCCGCGATATTCGCGCCGGCCATGTTGAAGTTGTAGAGGATGTCCGAGAACCCGACCCTGCCCTTGTATTTCGGGTCGAACAGGTCGGCGTAGGATTTCGGCGGCGTCGTGATCTTGGTCGGATTGTAGAGGACCACCATCGCCGAATAGATATGCGGGATGGAATGGGGCTTGCGGAATACCGGCAGCACGGCCGAGAGGCGCGGCACGTCCTTCTCCGGGACGGTTTCCAGGATGTCGGCCTGGCTCAGCGTGTAGGAATCGACGTCGTTGATGCAGGCCACGTCCATGCTGGAGCGGCGCGATCCCTTCTCGGCGATGAGCTTGGTGCGGCGCGGATCGTTGTTGGCGATGTCCTGTGCGACCTCGATCCCGAGCGGCTTCACGAGCGGCTGGTCGATTTGCGACTGCAGCAGCGACCCGTAATCCCCGCCCCAGGTCCCGACGACGACCTGAGAGGATTGTGCCCCGGCGGGACTGCGCGATCCGGCGAGTGCGAGGGCGGCGGCGCTGCCGGTGAGCGCGGTGCGACGGCTGATCGTCATCCTGTTCTCCTCTGTGATTATTCTTCGCTCGCGAGCAGGCGGGCCGCGGCGGGTTCCCAATGGAGCGCCGCCCGGTCGCCGGATGCAAGCCGTCTTAACCCGTCACCCTCGGGTGGGGTCGGCCGGATGGCCAGGATGTCGGTGCCGCCGAGATCGACATGATATTCGGTCTGCGCGCCCAGATAGGTCACCGACGTCACCGTCCCTACGAGGCCGTCCTCGCGCTCGGGACGCGAGATCGCGACGCGTTCGGGCCGGAGCGCGAGAAGCCGCTGCGTCGCCGGGTTCGCTGCGCCGTCATGCCCGCACGGGATCACGGTTCCGGTCTCGAGCCGGAACCGGCCCGGCGCCTCTTCGGTGCCGGCGAGAACGTTGCAGCGGCCGACGAAGCCGGCCACGAAGGCGTTGGCCGGCCGCTCGTACAGGTCCTCGGCCGTGCCGACCTGCTGCACGCGTCCATGCGCCAGGACGACGAGCCGGTCGGACATGGCGAGGGCTTCGTCCTGGTCGTGGGTGACGAACAGGGTCGTGAGGCCGAGCCGCTGCTGCAAAGCCCGGATCTCGAGCCGGACCTCGGCCCGAAGCTTCGCGTCGAGATTCGACAGCGGCTCGTCGAGGAGGAAGACCGCCGGCTTCACCACGAGCGCCCGGGCGAGGGCGACCCTCTGCTGCTGCCCGCCGGAAAGCTCGCGCGGAAAACGCTCCGCCAGATGGTCGAGTCGGACGAGCCGGAGCGCCTCCCGCACCCGCTCGTCGCGCTCCGCGCGACCCACCTTCCGCATCTCGAGCCCGAAGCCGACATTCTGGGCGACGCTCATATGCGGGAAGAGCGCGTAGGACTGGAACACCATGCCGGTGTCGCGGGCATAGGGCGGCGCCCGGGTCACGTCGCGGCCGGCGATGACGACGCGCCCGGCGGAGGGCTCGATGAAGCCCGCCACCATCCGGAGCGTCGTCGTCTTGCCGCATCCCGACGGTCCGAGGAGGGACACGAACTCGCCCTCCGCGACGTCGAGATCGACATGCTCGACCGCGGTCGACGCGCCGTAGCGCTTCATCAGGCCCTCGAGCTTCAGCGTGCCCATCAGACGACCCGGGAGAGTTTCACGAAGCGATCCGTGATCAGCATCATGGCCGCGATGATCGTGATCTGGACCGCCGCGACGGCCGCCAGCGTCGGGTCCATCCGGAATTCGAGATAGCTCAGCATGGCGACCGGAAGAGTGGTGCGGCCGGGGCCGACGAGGAGGAGGTTCAATTCGAGATTCTCGAAACTGGACACGAAGGAGAACAGGGTCGCGGCGACGATGCCGGGCCGCATCATCGGCAGGGTGACGCGGCGAAACACGGTCCCGGGCCGAGCGCCGAGATTGGCCGCCGCCTCCTCGGCCGAGCGGTCGAGGCCAGCGAGGCTCGCGCCGACGAGCCGCACCGTCCACGGGATGGTCAGGAGCACATTCGCGGCGACGAGGCCGCCGAGCGTCCCCTTGATGTCAATGTCGAGGACGTTCTCGGCCGAGACGTAGAACAGGTAGAGGGCCGACCCGGCCACGATCGCCGGCACCGCAAGCGGCGCCAGCAGGAAGGTGTTCAGCGCCTCCCGGCCCCAGAACCGTCCGCGGGCGATGCCGAGCGCGGCCAAGGTGCCGAAGGGCACGCCGATCAGCGTCGCCATGGCGGCGATCTGGCAGGAGGTCACGAAGCCGCGCGCGAAATCGCGCTGCAGCCAGGCATTGGCGTACCATTTCAGCGTCAGCCCGGGCGGCGGCACGCTGACGATTTCCTGGTCGAAGACCGAGACGATCATCACCGTCACGATCGGCGCGAAGATGATCGCGTAGGCGACCACCAGCAGCAGCCGAAAGGTCAGCCGTCCGAGCCCGGCTGGCCAGGACGGCGCGGCGACACGGGCCGGGATCGTGGCCGGTATGGCGAGGGATGAGCTCATCGGTGTCCGTTATCGGATCGCGCGGCCCTCGGAGCAAGATGGGGACCACCTGCCGTAAACGGGGTGGCGAGGAGGCGTTCGGCCGTCGCGACGAGGGGCAGGCACGCGCCGTCCATCCCGTGTCCCGGGTCGGTCATCACGGATGGTTCAAAGACCAGGCGAGGGGACGCGGGAGTCCGGTCAACCCGTTTTAGCTAGAGAGGAGGGCCGTCCGGCCTCCCGCGCACGGCGATTTCAGTCCGGGCTCCCTGGGCTTCGCGACCGCCCCGCGTCGCGTGCGCCACCTCGATGGGACCGAAAGTGCCCGGGCCTCCTCAGCTTGTCCGACTATAGTCCGCGACCATCGAATGCAGGCGTGCGGCGATCCCACCACCCACGCAGTAATCATAGTCCTGCGTCTCCTCGTTCCATGTGAGATCAACGATGCCGTTACGATCGCATTCCATTCCTTCGCTGGGCTTGGTGAGCCAGTAATGCCAACAATTGCTGACCAGGAAGCGGCAGACGAACGACAGCTTGATTCCGTGCCGCTTCACATCCGGAAGCCACGATGCTAGAAGCTCGTCCTCCTTCTTACGGTTGATGTCTCGGCCCGGTGCCGGATACGGATGCTCCGGAGAGGGATTCAGGTAACCCTCTTCCTCGATCCACCAATCGTCCGGCGGCATATACTCTGGACTTCCCCATTCGAACATCGCGAATATCGGGTCAATACCTCGTGTGATCTGAAACATGTGCCGCCATTGCACGAGAGCTTCAGTCAGAGATCGTCCCTTGTTCGCGAAACCGTAAAAATTGATCCCCAGCACGTCGAATTGTAGCTGCAGCGCCGCGACGGTGAACTTCGGCGCATTGAGACAAATGGCTTCGCAGGCGACGACGGGAACCCCGAGGGAGCGAGCTACGGCCGCTCCGGCATTGAATGTGTCAACCAAGTGGTAGAGCACCCGCTCTTCTGCAGCGTGGTCGCCCTCGCGATGTGGTTCCCAAATTCCTCGGACAAACCGGTTGAAGGCTTCGCCGCCAACTTCCACGATCGGGATGATGCCCGCCGTGAGGTGTTCACGATAGCGCTCTATGTAGAGCCTAGTATAATGGGCAAACTGCTCGGGTAGTGCCTTGTTCTCGAGTGCATGCTCGCCTGAGGGGCCGCGCATCCAGCCGCTTTCCCAGTCGTAGCTCATATGCGCTAACATGGGAATGATGATAAGCCCAAGTTCCTTGGCGTAAGCAAACTCCTCATCGAGCTGCGCCCAGTCGAAATCATCGCGGTCGAGCCAAACACGGTTCCACGGAATACCGCCTCTGATGTACTGAAATCCCGTTTCCTTGGCGACCGTGAAGACCTCACGCCAGCGGTCTGTCGATCGATTGCGATGCCCGTGATCAACAAGTGCGCCATGCACCATGGGACAGGGGCGCTCAAGGATCCCGACTGCCCGTAACTGGCCATCCGTGTAGATATTCATTGAGTGATCCAAAAATGATGATGTCGCTTCAGGCAAGAACACGGACCGCAGGCCGCGGCGACCTGGCGCGGTTCGTGGCCGGCTCGATCCGGTTCCGAAGCGCGTAGATCACCGTGAGTCGGAAGTCGCCCCACGGATCTACGCAGGACAATGAGGTGATTGTGGCGGTTTGCCGTTTCGGCTTCACTTCGAGGCATCGGCAATCTTGCGATTGCCTGACGTCCGCTCTCCACCACCCGTCTCGGACACGAGCGCCCTTCCCTGAGTGTCGGTTTTTTCGGCGGCAGGAAAGATACCTGCCCATCCCAAAGCCGCCATGCGTGCGTCATCGGGCGTCGGAGGGCAGTTGAGCGCAGTGCGGGGCCGCGAGATGCGGCCGCGCGCCCATGGTCGGCTATTTCGCCGCTTGCTCTCAGGGGTTCGCTCACGTTCAATCCAGCATGCCGAGATGGCGCCGTCCTTTCCTCCTGTCGGCCGAGGAATTCCGTCATGAGACGTGAAAGTCCGAGCTGTGCAACACCGGCGGGGCGCAGAGCGATGGCGCTCGATGCGACCCGTCGATCCGCCCGCACGGGCATCGTCGGCGCGGCGCTCGGCACCGCGATAGTCCCGTTCCCGGCCGAGGCACACGTGAAGTGGTTCGCGCCCTACATCGTCGGCGCTCCGCCGGCACCTCTGTCCGCGACGCTCACGAACTCCTGGTTCTGGACGGGGCTCGTGCTCGTGCTGGTCTTCTTCCTCGCCACGCGGGTGGTCGAACGCTCACCCGCGGGCGAGACTATCCTGTCCGGCCTCGACCGCCTCACCGACCCGCTCTGGCAGCGCCTGGACGATTTCGTCAGGGTGGTGATCGGCGCCTTCTTCGTCGCGATCTTCGCCGTCGGCGGCGTCTATCTCACCGCGGATTTGAAGACCCCGGCCGAGTGGGTCTCGTGGGCCCAGCTCCTCATCGCGGCGGGGGTGTTCTCCCGCAAGACGATGCCGCTCTCGGCCGCCGGGATCATCGGGCTGTGGCTCGTCGCGCTGCGCGACTACGACCTCTTCCACCTGCTCGATTACCTGGCCCTCGGGGTGGCTGTGGCCGGCTACCTGGTGCTCGAGACGTCGCGCGATCCCGAGTGGCGCAAGCACCGCTTCGAAATGCTCCGCTGGGGAGTCGCGATCGCGCTGATGTGGTCGAGCCTGGAAAAATTCGCCTATCCGGACTGGTTCTACCCGCTCGTCGTGGAAAAGCCCTTCCTGACCTTCGGCATGCCCCGGGACGTGTTCATCCCCATGGCCGGCGTCGCGGAATTCACGATGGGCTTCGGCCTGATCTGGACCCCGCTCGTCCGCAGGCTGTCGGCCCTCGCCCTGTTCGTCATCTTCAACGCCGCGGTCTACCCCTTCGGACGCATCGACATGATCGGCCACGCGCTGATCATGGCGATCATCGTCGCCATCGCGGCCGATCACACCCGGCAGGTTCATTTCCTGCCGGCCGTGAAGCGCTCGCTGGCCGGCGTGCCGGCCGGGGTCGCCGCCGCCCTCGTGCTGCTGGCGGGCAGCTATTGGGGCCTGCACATCGCGTTCTACGGCCCCGAAGGCCGCATCGGCCAGCCCACCGCCGAGATCGCCACGCACTCGCACAGCCCCGAACACCCCCACGGCCCGCGAGCCCCCGGCGGGATCGGGGCCCCTCCGGATCGTGCCCCTTCGCATTCGACCCATTCGGGCGGTGCAGCGGTCCCTGGGGCTGCCACCGCCGCTTTCACGGAAGCCATGGACCGGATGCACAAGCCGATGATGGAGGGCATCCTGGACCCTGATCCGGATGTGGCCTTCGTGAGGGGAATGATCCCGCACCATCAAGGCGCGATCGACATGGCGCGGATCGAGCTCAGATACGGGTCGGATGCCCACAACCGGGAGCTCGCGCAGGCGATCATCGACAGCCAGACCCGGGAGATCGCGCATATGCGGGAGTGGCTACGGCAACGGGGAGGGCGGGCCCCTTGATCTGCTTCGAATCTGCTACGCCGTTGTGAGAAGGCGGACCGACGGGAGCGCTCGAACATGCCGCGATCAAGGGCATTGGCGAAACGGTCGGCGACGGTCGCGATCTCGTCTTCGACGGCCCGGACCCCCTCCCGATGACCGAAGGAGGCCGGATTGAGATGGCGACATGCCCGGGTGGCCTTTCTACCTGCCTTTGGGCCGACTATGTGATGTGACATGCTCACGCGGCTCTCATCTCATGAACCGGACGCGCTCGGGCGCGGGGCGTACGGTGCTGCCGAGAGCCTCCGTCTTCTGAACTTCAGCCGCGACGCGGCCCGCGTCGACCGTAGGATCTCGCGCCAGACGCTCTCCCGCTGGCTCCGGGGCTACGACTTTCGGGCCGGGGATGAGGTCGGGCATTCCGATCCGCTGTGGCTGCCGGACTACGCCAACGACGACGACCTTCTCGAGCTGAGCTTTCGCGACTTGATCGAGCTGCGCTTCGTGAAGGCGTTTCGCGATCTTGGCCTCGCCTTGCCAACCATCCGGGAATGTCTCCGGCGGGCGGTAGAGGAGGTTGGTGACGAGCGCCCATTCTCGACGCGGCGCTTCCGGACGGATGGAAAAACCATCTTTCTCGACATCACCCGCGACGTGCGCGAGGGCGAGCTGGTCGATCTCAGGCGACGCCAGGGTGTCTTCCGATCCGTGGTCGAGCCGAGCCTGCGCGACCTCGAGTTCGATGCCGACGTTGTGGCGCGGTGGTTTCCGCTCGGGACCGGGCAGCGGTCGATCGTGGTCGACCCGACGCGCGCCTTCGGTCGGCCCGTTGCGGCCGAGTCCGGCGTTCCGACCGAGGTTCTGGCGCATGCCATGACGGTGGAAGGTTCGCCGGAGAGGGTGGCGAGACTTTACGAGGTGTCGGCGAAAGTTGTTCGCGATGCCATTCAGTTCGAGCGGGCCCTGGCGGCTTGAGGCTGCTACTCGACCACAACATCAGTCCGCGCATCGCGCGAGCGCTCGCCGCTCTGTTCTCAGGCCATCATGAGGTCGTCGCCCTCCGGGAGCGCTTCCACCCACGCGCCACCGATGTAGAGTGGATCACGGCTCTCGACCGAGACGGGGGCTGGGCAGTGCTGACCCAAGACCTCCGGCTCAGGACGCGGCCGCACGAGCGGCTGGCGATGGACCGAGCCCGCATTGTCTTCTTCTTCATGGACGGAGCTTGGCGGAAGTTCGACGTCGCGGAGACGGCGGCGCGGCTGATTCGGCTCGTCCCGAAGATGTCGGCCCAGGTCGAACTCACCGAGCGGGGCCGGTTCCACCTGCCGATCAATGCGGGATCGAAGCTTCGGCCGCATCGGGATTGATCGAAGTTCAGAGTGGCATGACTACTTTCGCGTCCAAGGGCTCTTCAGCGTCGGTCAAGCTCGACAAGGAAGAGGATCACAGCAGCTGTTTGATGGAGCTGAAGTGCAGCAAGCTCCCTTGGAACCGTTCGGGGGCTAACTCCAGCCCCATGTCCCCCCTGCTTATTCCGCACTGTCGGGGTTGAGCTTTCAAGAAGGCCTTTGAGGTGATTTAGAGAAGCTGACGAATATGTGGCTAGAAAGCCTGCATTGACCGCAGCTTGAATTAGCTTGCTTGCTGGATCGGAATCGTTGATCGGCCAACGGCGAGCAGTCCCAATTACCTTCAGTACGCTCTCGAACGCCTTTCCGCAGTCGACCAGAGAGTCCTCAAGCTCCCCATGCCTGAATGCATGGTGGGCTGAACGATACTCCTGCTCTGCAGCTTGGAACCGCGGATTCGCAAGCAGCGTCAGGGCCGGAACCACGACCTCTCGATGAAGATGGAAGGAATCCGCGCGAACGATTTCACCTGAAACGTATTGATACCCGAGCGCCGCCTCCTGCATTCGGGCGTTGAACTCTTGGATCGTGTCGTCCGGTGCAGCCTCCGTCTCAGAGTACGTGTTAGGATGGGCCTTCACAACACGATCCACCACCTTAAGAGAGAGTTCTACCGCATCGAGCCAATCGTCCGTCGTATTTACCTCTTCCAACCATTTGAACAGCTCTGCTTCGGGATGCCGCGCGTGACCTACGAGTTGATGAACACCTACATCTCGCCTGACCTGTTTAACAATGAAATCGTACAGAGGTCCTGAAGCGGTGTTCCCGAAGCTATCGTAGTATGGCCCTAGGCCGTCCTTGATGATCTGGACGACTTGAATCCTAACCTTCTTCGATATGATGCTGTACTCGTAAACATCAACGGCCGATGTTTCCGCTTGACGTTTGCGTCGAGAGTAGGTGAGGGGAAGCACAATTAGCTCCGTAACGCTTTCACGATTCGGCCGAGGTCGCCAATTACATCACCGCTCCGATCTGCCAAGGCACGAACTCCGCGTCCCCATACCCCAAATCCTCGCTCTTCGTGTGCTCCCCTGACGCCACGGCCAGGATGCGTGCAAAAATCTCCCGGCCTTTGTCCTCCAGCGACACGCCCGCGAGGATGTCGCCGCAATCGATGTCCATGTCGCCCTCCATGCTCCGATAGACGTCGGAATTGGTCGCGAGCTTGATCGAGGGGGCGGGTTTGGCGCCGAAGGCGGAGCCGCGGCCGGTGGTGAAGCAGATGAGGTTTGCGCCGCCCGCGACCTGGCCGGTCGCCGCGACCGGGTCGTAGCCGGGCGTGTCCATGTAGACGAAGCCGCGTTCGGTCACGAGCTCGGCATATTCGTAGACGGCCCGCAGCGTCGAGCGGCCGCCCTTGGCGGCGGCCCCGAGCGACTTCTCGAGGATGGTCGTGAGGCCGCCGGCCTTGTTGCCCGGGGACGGGTTGTTGTTCATCTCGCCGCCGTTCTTGGCGCAATAGTCCTCCCACCAGCGGATGCGGCTGACGAGCTTTTCGCCGATGGCGACCGAGGCGGCCCGGCGGGTGAGGAGGTGCTCGGCACCGTAGATCTCGGGCGTTTCCGACAGGATCGAGGTGCCGCCGTTCCGGACCAGGATGTCCGACGCGACGCCCAGGGCCGGGTTGGCCGTGAGTGCCGAATAGCCGTCCGACCCGCCGCATTGCAGCGCGAGGACGAGTTCCGAGGCGGGCCGGGTCTCGCGCTGCGCGGCGGCCGCGAGCGGCAGCATGTCGAGGATCGCGGCCTGGATCGCCGCGACGGTCTTCTTCGTGCCGCCGGTCTCCTGGATGGTAAGGGTCCGGAAGGTGTCGGTCTCGGCGAGCCCGTATTCCTTCTTCATCCGGCCGATCTGGAAGACCTCGCAGCCGAGCCCGACCATGACGATGCCGGCGAAGTTCGGATGGCTGGCATAGCCCCACTGCGTCCGGCGGAGCACGTCGAAGCCCTCGCCCGAAGCGGCGTGGCCGCAGCCTGTGCCGTGCACGATGGCGACGATCCCGTCGATGCCGGGATAGTCCGCTAGCACGCCCGAACGCTCGACCGCGAGCGCGGCGAAGCGCGCGACCGAGGCCGAGCAATTCACCGAGGTCAGGATGCCGATATAGTTGCGGGTTCCGGTCCGGCCCGAGCCGCGCCGAAAACCCTGGAAGGTGGCGCGGTCGGCCTCGGTCAGGAGGTCGTCGTCGCGCGCATCCTCGGCGAAGCGATAGTCGCGGTCGAATTCGTGCAGGCCGACATTATGCTCGTGCACCCAGTCGCCCGGCGCGACATGGGCGGTGGCGAAGCCGATGATCTGGCCGAGCTTGACGACCGGCTCGCCGATCCGGATCGGCAGGAGCGCCATCTTGTGGCCCTTCGGGATGCGGGCCCGCGCCGTGATGGCTTGCGCGAGTTCGCCCGGCCTGACCACGTCGAGCGCCACCGCGACGTTGTCGCCGGCCCCGAGCCGGAGGGTGCGGGGCGCCACGGTCGCGGTGGAAGCTTGACCGTCCATCGGATTTCATCCTGTCTTGTGGCTCATCTAGAGCCCTCGCCCCACCGAAGAGCAAGCCTCCGATGTCGTCCCCCGTCCCCGCGCCTGCCCCGCCGTCCGGACTGCATTACTGGGACGCCTATTGGGACCACCGTCCGGCGGAATGCCCCTGCGACCAGGATTTCGTGCTCTGGCTGGACGAGATGGCGGTCCGGGATGCCGCGATCTTCCATTTCGGCACCGGCGGCCACCATCATGTCGGCATCGAATGCGCCCGGCCGGACCGGCGCAATGCCGTGCTCGGCATCACGGCGGCGCCGAAGGAACTCGACACCTTCGTCGAGCTCGCGATCGCCCGGCCCGACGTGCTCCGGCATTACAACGTCCTCTTCGGCGACATCTACCTCTTGAATTCGCGCCTCCTGCCGGTGTTCGACGTGGTCACCCTGTTCCATCTCTGCGAATTCCGGGGCGAGAAGAACGATGCCTACGGCGGGATGACCGATCTCGACCTCACGCGCCTGCTGACGGACCATGTCCGGCCGGGCGGCCACATCCTGTTCTTTCCGGGCTCCTACGCCTGGGCTCGCGCGAATGACAGCGCCAAGGACGTGGTGGCGGCCTGGGAGGAAGGGGCCGGGGTCGAGCGCGTCGGCCTTTCCCGGTCGCTGCTCGTCTACCGAAAGGCCGCCTGAGGACGGTTCTTTGCGAAAACCGTGATGTCGCGCTGCAACCTTGACCGTATCGGCGCGTTCTCCCGCCAGATCAGTCAGGAAACACGTCATGGGCATACTCTGGACCATCATCATCGGCTTCCTCGCCGGCATCGTCGCCAAGTTCATCATGCCGGGGCCGAACGAGCCGCAGGGCTTCATCCTGACGACGATCCTGGGCATTGTGGGCGCCTTCGTGGCCACCTATCTCGGCCAGGCACTCGGCTGGTACCGGCCGAATGACGGGGCCGGGTTCATCGGCGCCGTGGTCGGCGCGATCATCGTCCTGTTCATCTACTCGATGATCGCCGGTCGTCGCCGCACGATCTGAGTGGAGCCTACGAGGTCCCGGCGCGAGCGCCGGGACCTCCAGCCGTAGGAGACAGAAAAGCCGGCCCGAAGGCCGGCTTTTTGCTGCGTCGATGAGCGGCTACGCGCCGGGGTGGGCGACGCCGTCGGCATCGTCGCCCTGGATCATGGCCTTGGCGGTGCAATGGCCGGTCGCGCCCCGGATCGCGAGGGCGGACCCGGCCAGGAGGACGACGAGGCTCAGGATCTTGTTCGGCCGGGGCTTCGCGGCCAGGGCCGCGAGCGCGAGCCCGCCCACGACCGAAAGCGTCCGCTCCGTCATGGACAGGTTGGTCTCGCCCGAGAAGAGGTGCTGCGCCTCTTCGACGATGGCATTCGACATGATGTTCGGCTCCAGGTGGAGGCGATCCCCTCCGCGTCCTGCCTGAAACGGGGTTGGGGCTCCGCCGTTCCCCGGCCCTGTCGGGCGAACGTCGGTTACGGAGGGCGCGAGGTGTCGCGGCCCCTCGCAGACCCGGAGAGTCTCCACCCATGCGGGCGGCGCTTCGCGCCTCCTCGCCTCTCCCACATGGGGAGAGGGTCGAGCGGCGATGGCGGCCCAACGAAAAAGGGGCGAACCTTTCGGTCCGCCCCCTGTCTCGTCGCAATGGCTGAAGACAGCCGGCTTACTCGCCGGCGTCGACCGGCTCGCTGCGGTTCGAGGCCGGCTCGCCCTCGCCCGGGAAGCCGTCGCGGGCCGGGCGCTCGGCGCGCTCCTCGCGGGGACGGTCCTCGCGGGGTCCGCGGTCGCGGAAGCCGCCGCGTTCGCGGCCACGCCCGCCGCCGCGATCGTCGCGGTCACGACGGGGCGGACGATCGCCGCGCTCCTCGCGCTCCTCGGGTTCGCCGCGCTCGGCGCGCTCGGCCTTGATCTTCTCCGAGATGTCCTCGCCCGTCTCCTGGTCGACGACCTTCATCGAGAGGCGGATCTTGCCGCGCTCGTCGGCGCCCAGGAACTTCACCTTGACCTTGT